>NZ_JBHWZS010000445.1:0-5392 GCF_042728155.1 Streptomyces sp. NPDC060209 | reverse complement strand
CCCTGACGGACATCCGTCAGGGGGCCGCGCTGTCGTTCCCCGACGTGCGTCCGCCGATCGTGTTGATCGAGAACATGCCCAGCCATTGCCAGGCGTGTTTCCTCAGGATTAACATCTTCACTGAATTGAACTGAACTCAGGTTGATCTGGGGAGGGTCATGCGACGGCGCAGGACACGCTCGCTCATCGCCGTACTCGCCGCCCTGTTCGCCGTGACGGCGAGTGCCTGCGGCACAGGAGGCCCGTCGGCGGCAGGGGACGACAAGGTCATCAAAATCGGCGCCTGGCTACCGCTCACCGGAGCGCAGGCCACTTTCGGAGTGCCCGAGAGGGCGGGTGCCAACGCGTACTTCAAGTCCGTCAACGCACAGGGCGGGATCAACGGCCGCAGGGTCGAGTGGATCGTCAAGGACCACGCCGCCGACCCGCAGCAGACGGTCCAGATCGCCCGTCGCCTCGTCGACCAGGACGGGGTCGTGGCCATCGTCGCTGCGAACGGTACGTCTCAGAGCCAGGCCACATTCCCCTTCGTGCTCGAGCAGTCGAAGGTGCCGATACTCAACACGCTCGGCGGAGACGCATCCTGGTACCGGCCGGCCCGCGAAGGGCTGTTCGGGCTGCAGACCCTGTACGAGGACCAGGCGGCCGCGCTGGGGGACTGGGTGGCGCGCGACGGAGCGAAGAAGGTGCTCGTCGTGCACAGCGACCCGGCGGCCTTCGTGAACGTCGCCGAGCAGATCGGCCCCGCGGCACGCAACGCCGACCCGTCAATCGACGTGAAGCGCTTGAAGGTCAAGCTCCAGACCACCGACTACAGCCCGGTGATCAGCAAGGTGAAGGCCCGTAAGCCCGACGCCGTCGTCCTGATCCTGCAGGCCTCGGAAGCCGCGTCCTACCTCAAGGAAGCCAAGCTGCAAGGACTGGACGCCCCCTCCTACGGCTATGCGCCCGTGGCGGCACAGTCCACGCTGACGCTGGCGGGCAAGGCGGCCGAAGGGGTCAAGTCGGTGCAACTGGTCAAGTCGCCGCATGACGACGACCCCGCCATCAAGGAGTTCCGCGCGGCGATGGCGAAGTACGAGCCCGGACAGCCTGCCGACTTCATCACCTTGTGGGGCTGGGAAGCGGCCAAGGCTTTCGTCGAGATCGCCAAGACCATCGACGGGCCGGTGACCTCCGAGTCGCTGACCCGAGCCTACGAGAAGGCCCGCCATGTCGACACGGGCGTGGGGCCGGTCCTCAGCTTCGGCGCCGGCCGGCACCTCGGCACCCGCGACGTACAGAAAGTGGTCGTCAGAAACGGCCGATGGGAGTCGCAGGGCGACTTCTTCACTCCGCCTGTCCGCGACTGACGTCCGCGGCAGGGCCCCGTCCGACCAGAGAGAGGACCACCATGGCCGGCGTTTTGCTCGACTACATGGCACGTATGGACAGCGACCGCCCCGAGCGGGCACTCGAACTGCTCGCACCGGACTTCCGCTTCCACATCGCCCTGCCGGGCCGCGAGGCGACGGGATGGTCCAAGGATGACTTCGCCACCTACATCGCGGGCCGCAACGCCGTCGAGCGGGTGCATGAAGTACTCCGCCACAGCACCGACGCCGATCTGGAGACCGTGTACGGAGTCGTGACCGAGTCGGGGAAGGCCGTCGGATCCTTCCTGTCGGCCGCCGTCGTCACCGACGACGGCCGGATGGCGCGCTACCAGTCGTACTTCACCACCACGTACGACCTCATCGACCGTCCGGAGAGGTAGCCACCGAACCAGGCACGGGCACCACACGCCGCATCGCACAGAGCCGTAAGGAAGCCCCTATGACCGACACCTCCACAGGCGCCGCCCCCACCGCGGCCCCCGCCCCCTTCCTCACCGCCTGGTTCGAGATCCTCGACAGCGACGAGCCGAACAGGATCCTCGACCTGATCAGCGACGACTTCTCGCTCTCCATCCTGTTCTCCACCGGCGACGGCAAGGCCACCGACTTCGCCGGAGACCGCGCCGCGTTGGTCGGCTACCTCGAACAGCGCGAGAGGGGCACACGGACCCATCACCTGCTGTCCGCGACCACACTCGGCCAGGATGAGCTCTTCCTCGGGGAAGTCCGGCGCGAGGGCGTTCCCGAGGCCACCTTCGTCGCCGCCGGGCGGGTGGACGCCAACCATCGGCTGCAGCGTCTGCTGATCGGCCGGTCGTCCGAGATCCGTTTCAACTGACCACCTACGGAGGACAGTCATGTACAACCTGGTCCTGCTGGCAGCGCGGCCCCCGGAGTGGACGCACGAGCAGTTCATCGACTGGTGGCGGGACGACCACGCCACCCTGACCCACCGCCTGCCAGGACTGCGGGCCTGGCGGCACACGGAGATCGACCAGGCCCTGGAGAAGCGCTCCGAGGGTTGGGACGGGATCTCCGTGCTCAGCTTCGACTCCCCGGTGGAACTGGAGAAGGCCCTTGCGAGCCCGGAGTGGGCGGATGCCGTGGCCCAGGTAGGGAACATGAAGGGCCGCCGGATCGCGGTGATGGGTCACGAGGCGGAGCTGTTCACTGGCTGACGGGACCGGATCGGCACGGCATTCATCTCAGCCTCTGCCTCAGCACGGCCATGCACATCAGCCGTTCCAGCAGGATTCATAGGTTCATCACGGAGTTCGGCACAGCATAGCGAGGAAGCGGGATGCGACAGGTAGTGCGGGAGTTCCAACAACGGACCGAACAGGCGGACTTCGTCGCGGTCATCGACGATGTGGGCAGCCATACGGCACGCGAGTTGCTCGCCGAGGCGGTCCGGCTCGCGAGGGTGATGTTCCCCGGCGGGGCCGGCGGTACCGTCATGCTCCAGGCCGACAACTCATGGCGCACCGTCGCCGGCACCCTCGCCGCGGGCCTGAGTGGCGCAGTTCTCGCGGTGGTCAACCGGCACACCACACGAGCCGAGTTCGCCGCCGCTTTCGAGGACATCCGCCCGGACGCCGTCGTCGCCGAGCCCTCGGCGATGGCGGAATGGGCGGTGTCCGAGCTGGTGCGGGGCACGGCGGACGACACCGTGCTCGACGGCTGGACCGTCCACCGCGCGCCGGGACAGCCGGACGTGTCGCGCTGGTCGGGCGGCGTCCTCATCGGACTGACCTCAGGATCGACCGGCCGGCCCAAGGGAGTGGTGCAGTCCGAGGAGGCGCTGCGCTACGCCGGGACGAGCACGATCGAGATCAACGGCCTGAACCGCGGGGACGCGGTGGCCGCCGTCGTGCCGCTGTCGTCGACGGCCGCGTACTGCTTCGGCGTCCACCTCGCACTGCTGCTGGGTGGGCCGCTCGTCCTCACGGCGAAGTGGGACCGGGCCGTCGCCATGCGGCGGATGGCCGACGCCGACGTCCGGTGGACCATGTGCGTGCCGACGATGGCGCTGCAGATGGGGGCCGAAGCGGCAGGCTCCGGAATCCTCGCGGGAGTGCGCGCGATCACCGTGGGCGGCGGCCCGATGGACCGCGCTGCCCTGGCGCGTGCCGAACAGTCCCTGGGCACGAGGATCCTCCGCGTCTTCGGCATGTCCGAGTGTCTCGGCCACACCTCGCCGAGCCCGGACGACCCCGAGGACATCCGGCTCGGCAGGGACGGTCGCCCCTTCCCCGGCACGGAACTACGCGCCCTGACCCCCGGCGGGGCCGAAGCCGGACCGGGGGTGTCCGGCCTGGCGCACGTACGCGGCCCCTCGCTCTTCCTCGGCTACGCCCGGGGCGGGCGGGTCGAGCCGCCGGCGTTGACGCAGGACGGCTACTTCCCCACCGGGGACCTGCTGATGACCCACGAGGACGGCACCGTCAGCATCATGGGCCGCGAGAAGGACATCATCATCCGCGGCGGCCGGAACATCGGCATCACCGAGATTGAGCGGGCTGTCGCCAGCTATCCGCGCGTGGCCAGGGTCTGCGTCGCGGCCGTCCCGGACAAGGTGCTCGGCGAACGTGTCGCCCTGCTCGTCGTCACGGAGGACGGCAGGGGCATCGACCTCGCGGAGGTCACCGGCCATTTGGAGAGCGTCGGCCTCGCCAAGACCAAGTGGCCCGAATTCGTCTACGACGTCGATGAGTTGCCACAGACCAAGGTCGGCAAGCTGGACCGCTCGGGGGCCCGCGAACTGGCCCATCGACTGCGTGAGGGGGCTCCGCACCCGGCCTGACGAGGGCGGAAGTCGGAGGGCCGCCCCGACGCGTATCCCGCCTGATCCACAGCGGCACACCAGCCAGCGAGGGAGAGTTATGACAGCGCGGTTCGACCAGGGCCCATGGGCCGCAGCCGGAATCCAGACCGTGCAACCCGGGGTGCACCGCGTTCCCCTGCCGCTGCCCGACGACGGCCTGCACGCCGTGAATGTCTATCTGCTGGAGAACCTGGCGGACGACAACGGCATCGTCATGATCGACGGTGGCTGGGCGATCCCCGAGGCGCGCAAGGTACTTGAGGAGGCCCTGTCCGCCATCGGCCGTGACCTGGGCGACATCAGTCACATCCTGGTCACCCACATTCACCGCGACCACTACACGAACGCCGTGGAACTGCGACGTCTGGTCGGCTCGCGCGTCTATCTCGGTGCGGGTGAACGGCCCGGACTGGAGATGCTCGACCGGCTGCGCAGCGACGAACCCGCCGGCTCACTGGAGACGTTGCGCAGCGCGGGCGCAGGCGAACTCGCGGACCGTGTCCAGGCGATGGACCACGGCGGCTACGACCCGAGCATCTGGGAGGCCCCCGACCGCTGGCTCGGCGCCGAGACCCTCCGCTTCGGCGACAGCGCGCTGCGCGTCGTACCGACTCCGGGACACACCAAAGGACATGTGGTCTACCTGGACGAACAGCGCGGGCTGCTGTTCTCCGGGGACCACGTCCTGCCGCACATCACCCCGTCCATCGGCTTCGAACTGGCCGAGCCCGGCGGTCGGCCACTCGCCGACTACCTGGACTCACTGCGGCTGATGACCCGGTACGCCGACACCCGGCTGCTGCCGGCGCATGGGCCGGTGGCCGACAGCGCCCACACCCGGGTCGCAGAGTTGCTCACGCACCACGACAACCGGCTGGGCAAGAGCCTGACGGCGCTGGGGGAGGGCACGCTCGACGCACACGCGGTGGCGCGCGAGCTGGGCTGGACGCGCCGGGAGGTGCCGTTCGGCGAGCTCAGCGCCTTCAACCAGATGCTCGCGGTGAACGAGACTGCCGCTCATCTGGACGTCCTGGTGCTGCAGGGGCTGGCCACGGCGACGTTCGTGGGCGGGGTGAACCAGTACACGCGGGTGCAGTGAGACCTCACGTGCAGCAGGAGTGGGGGGCGCGGAAACAGCCGCGCCCCCCCATCCAGTCGTCAGCGCGCCCTCCAGCCGCCGTCCACGTACAGC
>NZ_JBHWZS010000444.1:0-5427 GCF_042728155.1 Streptomyces sp. NPDC060209 | reverse complement strand
GCCCTTGGCTTCGTTCCTGCCGCTCCTGCCGCCCTTGTCGTTCCCGGACTCACCGATCGAGGGCAGCGCCATGACCTGGGTGGAGTCGGCCGGCGGCGCGACGGGCCGTTCCGGAGCGTTGATCACCGCGTTGAGCAGGACACGCGCCCCGGCGTCGTCCAGCCGCTGGTCGGGGTCCCTGGCCAGCAGGCCGTAGATGACCTCCTCCAGCGGGCCCGCGTGCGCCGGCGGTTCGACCGGCTCCGTCATCACCGCCGTCAGCGTGGCGATGGCCGATCCCTTGTCGTAAGGCGGGCGGCCCTCGACGCTCGCGTACAGCAGCCCGCCGAGCGACCACAGGTCGGCGGGCGGCCCCGGCTTGTGACCGCGGGCCCGCTCGGGCGAGATGTAGGAGGGGGCGCCGACGAGCATGCCCGTCGAGGTGACGGAGGGGTCGCCCTCGACCTGGGCGATGCCGAAGTCGGTCAGGACGACCCGGCCGTCCTCCGAGATCAGCACGTTGGACGGCTTCACGTCCCGGTGCAGGATGCCCTCGCGGTGCGCCGAGCGCAGCACGTCGAGGATGGCGAGGCCGACCTCCGCCGCACGCCTGGGCGTCAGCGTCCCGTCCTCACGGATCACCTCGGCGAGGGACTTGCCCTCGATGAGCTCCATGACGATCCACGGCCGGTCGTCCTCGTCGACCACGTCGTAGACCGTCACCGCGCTGGTGTTGCGGATCCTCGCGATCGCCTTCGCCTCACGCAGGGTTCGCGTGATCAGACGCCGCTTCTCGTCCTCGTCGATGGACGACGGGAACCGCAGTTCTTTGACCGCGACCGTACGTCCCAACGTCTCGTCGGCAGCACGCCAGACCGTGCCCATGCCGCCCCGGCCGAGCACCTCCCCGAGGCGGTACCGCCCCGCGAGGAGACGTCCGTCCTTGTCCCGTTGGGGCTCCCGCGCCTGCTCCGCCTCCGACATGCGTCCCCTCTGCGATCAACCCGCCCTGGCAGAGCGTTCATTGTCCCTCACCCCGGGACCGGTCATGGTGCCGGGTCCGTGGTCGGCCCTGATGTGGCCGGAGGAAGGAACCCGCTGCCATCCGATACCCAGGGCGCTGCTCGCCGCCCCACTGGTGCTGACAGTGCTCGCCTTGGGAACCGCGAGCCTGCCCAGCGAACCACACCTCACGCCCGCATCGTCCTACCTCCCCCGGCTGGTCGTCGAGGACCGCGCGCCGGCGGCGGCCTTTCCGGCACGCCGCGCGCCCCCGGAGCGAGGACGTACGGCTCCGCGGGCCCCTGCGCCGGGGTGGCCGATCGCTTCCGGGCGGGCGGCATCACCAAGGCCACTTCCGGGTGAACACCGGCACGTCGCCCGGCGCGGACCTCGAAGCGGAACCGCTGGAGGCGGAGTTCCGCCCGCCGGCCCGCTCCGAGGGCGCCCGGTCTCAGCGAGGCACGATGTCCGGTGCCCCCAGCCGTGCCGCGTCGGCCGTCAGGTCGTCCGGCTGCCGCTGGGACTCCCGCTCGGCCTCCACCCGCTTGCGGTAGTGCTCCACCTCCCGTTCGACCTGGCCCGTGTCCCAGCCGAGCACCGGCGCCATGAGGTCCGCGCACTCGCGGGCACAGCGGGTGCCCCGGTCGAAGGTCTCGATGGAGATCCGGGTGCGCCGCGTCAGGACGTCGTCGAGGTGCCGGGCGCCCTCGTGCGAAGCGGCGTAGACGACTTCGGCCCGCAGGTAGTCCTCGGCGCCCGCGAGCGGCTCACCCAGCGAGGAGTCGGCCGCCACGAGCTCCAGGAGTTCCTCGGTCATCGATCCGTACCGATTGAGCAGGTGCTCCACCCTGACCACGTGCAGCCCGGTGCGGGCGGCGATCCTGGCGCGGGCGTTCCACAGGGCGCGGTAGCCCTCGGCCCCCAGCAGCGGGATGTCCTCCGTGACGCACTCCGCCACCCGCTGGTCCAGCGCGTGCACCGCCTCGTCGACGGCGTCCTTCGCCATCACCCGGTACGTCGTGTACTTTCCGCCCGCCACGACGACGAGCCCGGGCGCCGGGTGGGCCACCGTGTGCTCGCGCGAGAGCTTGCTCGTGGCGTCCGACTCACCGGCCAGCAGGGGCCGGAGCCCGGCATAGACGCCCTCGACGTCGTCCCTGCCCAGTGGGGTGTTCAGCACCGAGTTGACGTGTTCGAGCAGATAGTCGATGTCGGCGCTGGAGGCGGCCGGATGGGCCTTGTCCAGGTCCCAGTCGGTGTCGGTCGTGCCGATGATCCAGTGCCGCCCCCACGGGATCACGAAGAGCACGGACTTCTCGGTCCGCAGGATGAGTCCGGTCGAGGAGTGGATGCGGTCCTTGGGCACGACGAGATGGATGCCCTTCGACGCCCGGACGTGGAACTGCCCGCGCTCGCCGATCAGCGCCTGGGTGTCGTCCGTCCACACTCCGGTCGCGTTGACCACCTGCTTGGCCCTGACCTCGTACTCCGCGCCGCCCTCGACGTCCTGCACCCGCGCGCCGACGACCCGCTCGCCCTCCCGCAGGAAGCCGGTCACCCGCGCCCTGTTGGCCACATGCGCGCCGTAGCCCGCGGCCGTGCGCACCAGGGTCGCCACATAGCGGGCGTCGTCCATCTGGGCGTCGTAGTACTGCAGGGCTCCGACCAGGGCGTCCTTCTTCAGGGCGGGCGCGACCCGCAGGGCGTGGCGGCGCGTGAGGTGCCGGTGCACTGGCAGCCCGCGGCCGTGGCCCGAGGACACCGACATCGCGTCGTAGAGCGCGACGCCGGAGCCCGCGTACAGCCGCTCCCATCCCTTGTGCTGCAACGGGTAGAGGAAGGGAACAGGCTTCACCAGGTGCGGCGCCAGCCGCTCCAGCAGCAGCCCGCGCTCCTTGAGCGCCTCGCGTACGAGGGCGAAGTCCAGCATCTCCAGATAGCGCAGCCCGCCGTGGATCAGCTTGCTCGACCTGCTGGACGTGCCGGACGCCCAGTCGCGCGCCTCGACCAGTCCGGTGGAAAGTCCTCTGGTGACCGCGTCCAGCACGGTCCCGGCGCCGACCACGCCCGCTCCC
Source organism: Streptomyces sp. NPDC060209 (assembly GCF_042728155.1). NCBI lineage: Bacteria > Bacillati > Actinomycetota > Actinomycetes > Kitasatosporales > Streptomycetaceae > Streptomyces > Streptomyces sp. NPDC060209. The sequence continues at coordinate 2,371 of NZ_JBHWZS010000444.1, read as the reverse complement.
ACGACCAGCACGTCCAGTTCGCGCTCGGCCATCGCGGTCAGCGCTTCGGCGCGCTCCGCGGGTCCCAGTGTCGCTGTCCTCACTGCTGCCTCCCGGTAATCCCGGTGCATCGGGGTGGTTCGGCACGGGAGCGGGGACCGGCCGGGGGGCCGGGCGTCCGTGCCCACCTCTCGATTCTGTCCGCGGTTCACGACTTCAGCCACCGCCTGTGGACAACACCCGCCCCACAAGAGTCACAGAATGCGACATATAGGTCATATTTACGCCTAGTCTGACATAGCGCTGTCCCCAGCAGTTGCACTTTCTGTCTCTTGGCCTTAGGGAAAGGACGGCCCACATGCCCGCAGACCTCGCCGTCATCGGACTCGGTCACCTCGGCCTGCCCCTCGCCCAAGCAGCCGTCGGCGTGGGAATCCACACCGTCGGCTACGACACCGACCCACGTCCCTTCGCGGAACTCTCCGCGGGCCGTACCCCGGTCGAGGGATCCCTCAGCGCGTCCGACATCCGTCGGATGCTCTCGGGCGGTTTCCGGCCCACCGCCGACCCGGCCGAGCTGGGCCGGGTGCGCACCGCCGCGATCTGCGCCCCCACGCCCCTCGGACCGGACCGCACCCTCGACCTCGGCGCCGTGACCGAAGCGGCCCGGGCGCTCGCCGCCCGGCTGCGGCCGCACACCACCGTCCTGGTGGAGTCGGCCGTGCCGCCCGGCACCACCGAGAACGTCGTACGCCCCCTTCTCGAGGAGGGCTCCGGCCTGCGCGCCGGGCGGGACTTCCACCTCGCCCACTCCCCCGGCCGTCTCGACCCGGGCAACCGCACCCATGTCTACGGCAACACCCCGAAGGTCATCGGCGGCCTCACCCCCGCGTGCACCGAATCGGCCGCCGCCTTCTACGGGCGGCTCACCGACAAGGTCGTCCGGGCCCGCGGGCCGCGCGAGGCCGAGATGACGAAGGTCCTCGAAACCAACTTCCGGCACGTCAACATCGCACTGGTCAACGAGATGGCGGTGCTCTGCCACGACCTCGGCGTCGACCTCTGGGACGTCATCAGGTGCGCCGAGACCAAACCGTTCGGCTTCGAGCCGTTCCGCCCCGGCCCCGGTGTCGGCGGCCACGGCGCCCCGGTGGACCCCGGCTACTTCCCGTACAACAGCCGTACGCCCGGCCACCCCTTGCGCATGGTCTCGCTGGCCAAGGAGATCAACGACCGGATGCCGAGCTATGTGATCCAGCGCTGCGCGACCCTGCTGAACGAGCACGGCAAGTCCGTCCGGGGGGCCAGGGTCCTGCTGCTCGGCGTCACCTACAAGCCGGACCTCGCCGACCAGGAGTCCTCACCCGCCCGCGAGATCGCGACCCGGCTGATGGACATGGGCGCCCAGATCGGCTACCACGACCCGCACGTCCTGGACTGGCGGGTGCGCGACCTGCCCGTTCCGCGTGCCGACTCCCTCTACGAGGCCGCCGCCGGCGCCGACCTGACGGTGCTGCTCCAGCACCACCGCACGTACGACCTCCAGGGCCTCGCGGTGAAGGCCCAGCTCCTCCTGGACACCCGGGGAGCCACCCCGGCGGGGGCCGCCCACCGGCTGTAGCGCGTCCCCCGGGTGGGCCCGCCGGAATTGGCGGTGGGCCGTGTCGGCGCGGGCTGCTAGCCTGCGGCGTCACTTCTCGCACACTCGTGCGCACCGTCCCAGGGGGGAACACCCATATGAGCCAGCCCGTGCAGCCGCCGAACCCACCGCAGCAGCCCTACGGCGGACAGCCGGCCGACGGCAACCCGTACGCGGGCCAGGCCGCCGCCCCGACCGGCAACCCCTACGCCGGCCAGCAGCCCGGCGCGCCCACCGGGAATCCCTTCGCCGACCAGCAGCCCGGCCAGTTCGGCGGCGGCGCACCGTTCGCGCCCGCACCGCCGGCCCGCAGCGGCTCCGGCCTCGGCCTCGGCCTGCTGACGGCACTCGGCACGGCGATCGTCGCGGCGATCCTGTACGGCGTGCTCGCGGGCTCCATCGAGCGCGAGGTCGGCTACGCGGCCGTCGGCGTCGGCTTCCTGGTCGGCTTCGCGGCGAGCAAGGTGAGCGGCCCCAACCCGGCCGTCGGCCTGAGCAGTGCCGTCTTCGCCCTGGGCGCCGTCTTCCTCGGCCAGCTCATAGGCATGTCGATGATCCTCGCGGACGGTCTGGGCGTCGGCTTCACCGAGATCTTCTTCGACCACTTCGGCGACCTCATCGACGTCTGGAAGGAGGAGGCCGACTTCATGACGTACCTCTTCCTCCTCCTCGGTCCGGTCGCCGCCTTCGGTGGAGCCAAGCGGGCCGGCTGACCCCACGCGGCACGCACTACGGCCCGGACCAGAGGAATGG
>NZ_JBHWZS010000443.1:0-5520 GCF_042728155.1 Streptomyces sp. NPDC060209 | reverse complement strand
GCCCGGCGCAACCCCGCCGCGGTGGCGGGCGGCGGACCTCGCGACCCGGTTTTAACCCGCCCACCCCCCCGCCGCCCGCCGACTTGACCCCCTGGCCCGACGATGAAGATCTTGTCTCGTTCGATCACGGATCTCTCCTGATGCGAGAACTGCTGCAGGCGTCCCCCTCCCGCTGCGGTCGATCGTAAATACGAACTACGGTCGTTTATTACGTCCAGTGATGCTATGGCCGCAGTCGGGCGGGGTCAACGCCACGGCGGCCGGGAGGTGTTCCCTCTTGTCTTGCGCGGAGTGTTGACACGGCCAGAGGGTGAACTTACGTTGCCTGGGATCGCTATGACGATCTAGTAATCGTATATACGAACTAACGAACGCTCTCTCTCATTCGATCCACGTAACCCGCAAGCGCGACGAAGGAGTCTGAAATGCCCGCCAGACGTGCGCCGAGCGCAGTCGACGCCCGCTCGTCCCCCGGGGTGCCGCCCCGCAGGACGTCCCCTACCGCGCAACTTCTCGCCGTCTTCGCCGCATTGGCTGTGCTCCTCACTGGATGTGCCCAGGCGGAACGGACGGCGGCCCCGGCCGAGGTGGGCGAGGGCGGTGCGCTGAAGCTCCGCTTCATGACGACGTCCCCCAGCTTCACCGACTTGCCCACCGCCGTGATCCTGGCCCGAGGCTACTTCGACAAGGTCGGCCTGGATGTCTCCGTCCAGCACGGCGCCAGCAGCGCACCCCTCATCACCCAGTCCGTCATGTCCGGCGACGCGGACATCGGTTCCTCCGGCACCGGCGCCCTCTACAGCGCCTACGGCGAGGGCATGACCGAACTCGTCGGACTTGGCTCCACCAATCGCAGCGTCACCTTCGGCCTCGCACTCAATCAGGAGACCGCTGACAAGCTGGCTGAGCGCGGTGTCACCCCGGACTCTCCGGCCCGCGAACGCGTCCGGGCGCTGCGTGGCCTCAAGCTCACCACATCCCCGCAGGGCTCCACTGGCAACTCGTACCTGCGCGCCATGCTCACCGAGTATGGCGTCGACCCCGACGACGACGTGACGATCATGCCGAACAACGACCCTACGGCGCAGATTGCCAGCACCCGCCGCGGCCGCGCCGACGGCTTTGCCCAGTCCTTCCCCCGTCCCAACTTCCCCGAGGCCGAGGGCTGGGGCGTGGTCTGGCTCAACTGGGTCCGCGACCTTCCGCAGTTGCTTCCGCTTGCCTCGCACGACTACTACACGACCCGCGCCTGGCTCAAGACCAACCCGGAGGCGGCCAAGCGGTTCATGAAGGCCCTCTGGCTCGCCCACCGCGACCTGCAGAACCCCACCGCAGAGTTGCGCGACGCCGTCCGCGAACTGCCAGAGTTTGCCGATCTGAACAGGAAAGCCTTCGAATCCGGCTGGGACATGGCCGTCCAGGCATACAAGGGAGCCACTCCGCTCACCACCAAGGCGATGTTCGACAAGCAAGTGGAACTCGTCGACGCCGAGCGCCCCAGTCCGCTGCGCATCGCCTATGAGGACGTTTACGATCTGCGGCCCGCACAGGCCGCCCGACCCAAGCCGTGAAGTGGAGACAGTGATGCTGAGGGAAACCATGCCGGACCGGGCGGGCCCGGCAAGCACCGCCCAACCGTTCACCTCTGTCCCCGAGTTCTCCTTCCGTGGTGTCACCCGTACCTTCCCCTCCGGGGACACGGGTGAGTTCACCGCTCTGGAAGCTGTCGATCTGGACGTCGAGAGCGGCTCCTTGGTTTGCTTCATCGGGCCGAGCGGCTGCGGCAAGACCACACTGCTGAATATGTCTGCCGGGCTGCTGCCGCCGAGCGCCGGCACCGTCGACTTCCGCGGTACTCCGCTGTCCGGCGTCAACACAGGTGTCGGCTTCATGACTCAGCACGACAACCTGCTGCCCTGGCGCACGGTGGAGAAGAACGTCGGCATCGCCCTGGAGATCGAGAAGGTGCCGCGCGCGGAGCGCCGCCGCCGCGTCGCCGAGGTCCTCGACCTGGTGGGGCTCGCCGGATTCGCCGACCGCTACCCCTCCCAGCTGTCGGGCGGCATGCAGAAGCGTGCCTCGCTTGCCCGCGGCCTGGTGTACGACCCGTCCACGCTGCTGATGGACGAGCCATTCGGTGCCTTGGATGCCCAGCTCCGGCTGACCATGCAGAACGAACTCCTGCGGATCTGGGAGCGGGACCGTAAGACGATCATCTTCGTCACCCACGACCTGGACGAGGCCATCCTCCTCGCCGACAGGATCGTCGTTTTCGGTACCCGGCCCGGGCGTGTCATTCACGTGGAGGACGTGCCACTGGAACGCCCCCGCGACCTCACCGAACTCCGTCTGAGCAGGGAGTACGGCGAGATCTGGGAACGCCTCTGGCGATTGCTTGACGACTCTGAGCACGGGGAGGAGACGCAGTGAGCACAAAGAGCGTCACGACTGTCGAGGGCGGCAAGCCACAGGCGGGCGCGACGGCACCCACCGTCGAGGCCACCCGCCGCCGTAATGCCCTCAAGCGCAGGTTCGTGCAGGTCATGAGGGTCCTGCTGCCGATCGCACTGATCGCGGGCTGGGAGGCCACCACCGGCGACCCGGCCACCGAACCCGGTGTTTTGTTCGACAGCTTCTACATCAGCACCCCCTCCGAGATCTGGGCGGCGCTGGTCGAATGGGCCCGCGCAGGGGTGCTCCTGACCAGCATCCAGGCCACCGTCGAGGCAATGCTCTACGGCTTCGCCGTCGGGGCGGTCCTTGGCATTCTGGTTGGCATCGTGCTGGGCTCCAGCCCGGTGCTCGGCGACATCTTCCAACCGCTGATCGTCGCCCTCAACGCCATCCCGCGCCTTGCCCTGGTTCCCTTGTTCATCCTCTGGTTCGGCTTCGGGCTCGGATCCAAGGTCGCCCTCGTCAGTCTGATCGTCTTCTTCCTGGTCTTCTACTCCACATATGAAGGCGTCCGTGACGTCGAACAGCGCCTCGTCGACGTGCTGAAGGTGATGAACGCCTCCCGGCTCACCATCCAGCTCAAGGTCCGCATCCCGTCTGCCGCCAGCTGGATCATCCAGGGCCTGCGGGTCTCCGTTCCCTACGCCCTGGTTGCGGCCGTCACCGCCGAAATTGTCGGCGCCAATACGGGCATCGGCTATCTCATCCAGCGCTCCGCCGGGAACTTCTTCACCGCGGGCGTCTTTGCCGGAATCGCCGTACTCGTGGCGGTCTCCGTTGTCATCAACGGTCTGGTCACGCTCCTGGAGAGGCGCCTGCTGCGCTGGAAGCCGCGGAATCTGTCGGGGGCGGGGGTGCCATAGGAGTCAAACGGCGAGATCCCGGCCGCGATCGGCGAACACGCTCTGTCCTGAGGGAGTCATGCACTGCTCCCTTGCTAAGTCTGTACGCGGGGTTGTCCTTCTTTGAAGGGCGGACTAGTTGACTGGGGGACCGTTGTCCTGTCGGCTCAACGGGTCCCCAGAAACCGGCATTTCGGTGGCGCTCTCACTCCCCGGAACACCGTCGCCGGTAACGTCCGGTAGGCCACCCGTGTTTCCCATCCCGGAGGATGCGGCGCGAGTCGCGTGCGAAGCTCCGGCCGGCCACGCTATGCCGAAGACACGGACCCACAAGCCCATGGCTGAGACGTCATGCCGGGCACTCTTGGAGTGTTCGCCGCCGGAGCTGCGGGCCTCGGTCTCGCAAGCTGCTGCCTAGCCTCGATCTTGCATGACGGTAGGCCGACGGTGTCCATGGACCGTTTCGTTTTCTGCGGCTGATGGCGGGCATACAGGCGGCCCGCGTCTCGCGTCGGCTGGGCGTCTGCTCCGCTTCGCTCGGGGCTGCAAGCCAGCCGATCTGTCCCGCTTCGGCGGGCTCTCGCTACGAAGAGCCCGCCGAGGCCCTTCGCCGAGCGTCAGCGCTGTCACCGACCCGGACAACACCACCGCGGTGTACTCCGTGACCGGTGATCTGTTCCTCGCCTCCTCCAACGCCTTCGTCGGCCAGTTCCACTACAACGACGACCCCTACCGATCATCGTCGACCTCTCCGCCGCCACGTCTGGGACGCCTCTACCGTCGCCGTCCTCGACGCCATCGAGACCGCAAGCACCGCGACAAGACGGTGGAGATCATCGGCCGGAACGACCCGAGCGCCGACCTCCACGGCAAGCTCACTGGTCACTGACTCCCGCTTGGCAGCCTCCGGCTGTCCGCCGGGGGAATGCCGAAGTCCACCGGTTGCCCTCAGGGCTCCCGTACTCCGCTCCGGGCGACATGGAGAGGGTGCGGCAGTTCGGCGAGAAAAACGACTACCCCGTCCTTCCTTGGTCAGGCTTCAAGTGCGACCCCGAATTCGTCGCTGAGGCTCGGATGGTCGCGGCCTCCGTGCTCGACGCCGAGGGGCTGTGGGTGGAGTCGATGGACGACGTGCAACCTCACTTCACGATTCATGACCTGTCGCTCGCTACCGAGCGACAGTGACATCAAGCTGAGTGAGCGCCTCGACCTGGGCCGACCAGGAGTCGAGAAATTGAGGGTACTGGATGCCGGAAAATGGGGTACTCAGTACCCTGCGTAGCTCGCCGCCCGTACGGCCGTCGCGAAGAAGCGAGAACTCCGCCCTTCCGGTCAGAGTCCTTCCAGCCGCTGGATGATCTGCCACCGCGGGGTGTTGCTCTTGGTGACGAGCACGAGTGTCTCGCCGGTGTCGCTCCACGTGCGGTGGACGAGGTCGAGCGCTTGGTCCACAGCTGTGGCCGCATTACTGCGGGCTCCGGAACGCAGCCAGGCGCGCAGGCCGAAGTTGTGTGCGGCGACGACGCTCGCAGCGATTGTGTAAGCCCGCATGTCGCCGTCGGGCAGCAGGGCGAACTGTGGTTTGAGGTAGGCCGCGAGTGCCCGCTCGTAACGCTGAACCACGGAAGTCTCGTGCGTCTTGAGGGCTGCCACCTTTCGGGTCAGTGCATACCGCTTCACCGAGAACTCGCTGTTCTCTGCATACATCCGCATGACCAGCCGGGCGGCACCGCAAGCGCGACCGACAGGGTCGGGCTCCTGGTCGCCTTCCTCCAGGTAGCGAACCATGTCAGCAAGGGCGCGTTCGTGGTCCGGGAAGACGACCTCCTCCTTCGTGGGGAAGTACCTGAAGAAGGACCGCCTCCCCACGCCGGCGCGGCGCACGATGTCGTCGATGGTCGTGCGGTCGTAGCCATGTTCGGTGAAGAGTTCGAAAGCGGCTGACACGAGGAGCTCCCTGATGGGTGCTTTCTCTTGGTCATCCGCAGACCCAGGTGCACTCGCCCCGCCCTGCCCTGAACCGTCGCGCTGCTCGTTCATGGTCACGAAACTACAGTCTCCCGCTTTCTCGTGGCACTCGATATGCATAATGAGGGTACTTAGTGCCACGCATGGGAGATGTCATGTCAGATTTCGACCTGTACCGTCCGGCCGAGGAGCACGACATGCTCCGCGAGACGATCCGTTCGCTCGCCGAGGCGAAGATCGCCCCGCATGCCGCCGC
>NZ_JBHWZS010000442.1:0-5540 GCF_042728155.1 Streptomyces sp. NPDC060209 | reverse complement strand
GCTTTCCTGGGCAGCGAGAGGCCCCGGCGACCGTCGCCGGGGCCTCCTGGACGGTACGGGCGGCTCAGCCGCCGATGACGACGCGGCGGACGCCTGCCCAGTTGGCCGGGTCGGTCGTGCGGCGGCCGTCGACCAGGACGCGGACGTCCGGCAGGTCGGCGGCGGCCAGCAGGCGGTACTCCGCGTGGTCGGCCTGGAGGACCGCCGCGGTGACTGCCTGACCCTCGTGCGGCACGAGGCCGTGCGCGGTCAGTTCGTCGGCCGTGTACATGGGATCGGAGACGAACGGCACCGCGCCGCGGGCCTTCAGCGCCTCGACGACCCCGAAGACACCGGAGAAGGCGGTCTCCTTGACTCCCCCGCGGTAGGCGGCGCCCAGCACCAGGACCCCGACGCCGTCCAGGTCGCCGTAGGCGGCGGCCAGCAGGTCGACGGAGTACTCGGGCATCGCGGCGTTGGCCTCACGGGCCGAGCGCACGACGGTGGCCTCCGGGTCGTTCCACAGGTACATCCGCGGGTAGATCGGGATGCAGTGGCCGCCGACGGCGATGCCGGGCTGGTGGATGTGGCTGTAGGGCTGGCTGTTGCAGGCCTCGATGACCTTCTTGACGTCGATGTCGTTCTTGTCGGCGAACCGGGCGAACTGGTTGGCCAGACCGATGTTGACGTCGCGGTACGTGGTCTCGGCAAGCTTGGCGAGCTCGGAGGCCTCCGCCGTACCGAGGTCCCAGACACCGTTCGGGCGCGGCAGGTCCTCCCGGTCGTCGAAGTCGAGCACGGCCTCGTAGAACTCCACACCGCGCTGCGAGGACGCCTCGTCGATGCCGCCGACGAGCTTGGGGTAGCGACGCAGGTCCGCGAAGACGCGGCCGGTCAGCACGCGCTCCGGCGAGAAGACGAGGTGGAAGTCGCGACCCGGGGTGAGGCCGGAGCCCTCGGCGAGCATCGGCGCCCACCGGGTACGCGTGGTGCCCACCGGCAGGGTGGTCTCGTAGCTGACGAGGGTGCCCGGCTTCAGGCCCGCGGCGATCGCCTTCGTCGCCGCGTCCATCCATCCGAAGTCCGGGGTGCCCTCCGCGTCCACGAAGAGCGGGACGACGACCACGACGGCGTCCGACGCGGCGACCGCCGCGGTGGTGTCCGTGGTCGCGGAGAGCAGGCCCGCGCCCACGGTCTCCTTGAGCTTGACGTCCAGGTCGTGCTCGCCGGGGAACGGCTCGGTGGCCGCGTTGACCAGTTCGACGACCTTCGCGTTGACGTCCGCGCCAATGACCTTGTGGCCCTTGGCGGCGAACTGCACGGCGAGCGGGAGGCCGATCTTGCCGAGCGCGACTACACAGATGTTCATCGGGTCACTTTCCTCTTCAGCCTGGACAGCATGTGGCGCAGCCGCTTGCCCGCACCGGGTTTGATCTCCCACAGGGGCGCCGTCGTGATCACGAGCCGGCCCTTGGGGTTCTGGTTCGCCGCCACCCTGTACGGGACGGCCTGCCGCCAGCGGCGGGCCAGGGGCAGCGGCTTTCCGTGGGTCTTCACGGGGATCTCGTACGTCGAGCCTGCCACGTCCACGTATACACGGACGCCGAGCTTCGCCTTCACGGCACCTACGGGAATCCGGCCACGCACCGTCGTGGTCCGGCCGTCGCCGGTCGCACCGCGGGTGAACTCGCCTTCCGGCTGGGGAAGTTCCTGTCCGGCCGGCAAGCGGCGGGCACCGGCCTTGTCGGCGCTCTTCGGCATGGCCCCCTTGGCCAGGCGCACGGTCAGGGTGCCGGCGTCGCCCAGGACACCGACCCGGGCTGTGAGCACGAGGTGCAGGTCGTCGCCGGCCTGGTCCCATTCGGCGGCGACGAGCTGCGTGCCCTGTGCCAGCCGCCCGGGCACGGCCTCGCCGACCAGCTCGTAGACCCGGTCGGGAAGGCCGAGGGCCGCGTCGCGGAAACCGGGGTACATCGCGAAGGCCCGGCCGTCCTCCAGGTGGAAGGGCGGGGCACCGTGCTCCGCCTCCTCCGTGATCGCACGGACCAGCTCGTCCACGGCGCCCGCCTGCGCGAGACAGATCCGCACCCGGCGCTTGACGTCGAGGGAGTCCCTGAGCTCGTCGGTGAGGTACTCGTCCGCGAGGGCTGCGATCCCCGCGCACACCTCCTGCCGGGTTCCCGCGTCGAGTGCCGGGAAGTCGCCCTGGATGAGCTTGGCGAGCTCCCAGGTGAAGTGCCGCTTGAAGAGCGCGTCCCGGTCGGGGCCGGCCTCCACGAGTGTGGCGGCGTGCTTCATGATCGAGGCCGTGCAGCGCAGCCGCGACAAGTGGTCGGCCCGGTAGGTGATGTTGCTGGCGTCGCCGCGCTTCACCGCGTAATAGAAGTCGTAGTCCGAGAGAACCGAGATCTTGCGGGCCCGGACGCACGCTTCGATGGTGAACGGCTGGTCGCTGCCCACCGGCAGGTCTTCGGGAAAGCGCAGTCCGTGCTTCTCGACCAGCTCGCGTCGGAAAAGCTTGGTGTTCGCCAGCGTGAAAGGCAGATCCGAACGGAAGAGGCTGATGTCGGGATCGTTCTTCTTGTAGAGCTTCTGGTGCACATACCGGCCGTTGGTTCCGACCATCTTGCCGATGACCACGTCGGAGTCGTGCTCGTCCGCATAGCTCACCATGCGAGCGAGGGCTTCCTCGCCCAGGTAGTCGTCGGAACCGATGAAGTACACGTACCGGCCGGTGGCCACTTCCAGGGCACGGTTGCTCGGCGCCGCCGGGCCCCCGGAGTTCTCCTGGTGGATCACCTTGACCGTGCCCGGGTACCTCGCCGCGAAGCGGTCCAGTTCCTCGCTGCTCCTGTCGGTCGATCCGTCGTCCACCGCGATGACCTCGAGCCTCTCCAGCCCGATGCTCTGCCCCACAAGTGAGTTCAGGCACTCGGTGAGATAGGGCATCGTGTTGTAGACGGCTACGACCACGGAAACATCAGGTCGGGTCAACTGGCCACGACCTCGGGAGATGACCCCTTGTCGTCCAGCCGCACGGCGAGGCCGGTCGCTGCGGATTCCAGCACCGCTGCGGCCACCTCGACGGTACGCAGCCCCTGCCGCAGTGTGCAGATGTCTGCCGACTCGCCCCGGACCGCGTTCCTGAAGAGCTCGTGCTCGACCAGCAGCGGCTCGCGCTTCGGGATCGCGTAGCGGATCATGTCGCCCTCGGAAACACCACGGAACGCGCGCAGCGCCTCCCATTCGGTGGTCACCGCCGCGTTCGAGTGGAACGTGAGGTCGGCGGTGAGCGTGTCGGCGATGTAGCAGCCGCGCTCACCGGTGACCGACGTGAAACGCTCCTTGAGCGGGCTCAGCCAGTTGACCAGGTGGTTGACCATGGTGCCGTCGGAGAGCTGGCCCACCGCGGAGACCATGTCCTCGTGCGGGCGCCCCGACTTGGAGACGGTGTGGGCCGCGATCGAGGTGTAGGTCTGGCCGGTCACCCAGCCCGTCAGGTCGATGTCGTGCGTGGCGAGGTCCTTGACCACGCCGACGTCCGCGATGCGGTGGGGGAAGGGGCCCTGGCGGCGGGTGACGACCTGGAAGACGTCGCCCAGCTCGCCGACCTCCAGACGGCTGCGCAGCGAGCGCAGGGCCGGGTTGCAGCGCTCGATGTGGCCGACGCCGGCCACGAGACCGCGTGACTCGAAGGCCTCGACGAGGCGGCGGGCGCCCTCGACCGTGTCGGCCAGCGGCTTCTCGATCAGGGCGCAGACGCCCGCGTCGGCCAGCTGCAGGCCGACCTCTTCGTGCAGCGCGGTCGGGCAGGCCACGACCGCGTAGTCGATGCCGAGCGCGATGAGCTCCTCGACGGTCGACAGGACGGGGGCGCCCTGCGCCCAGCCGTTCTTGTCGCCCATCGGGTCGACCACGCCGACCAGTTCCACGCCTTCGAGGCCGGCGAGGACACGGGCGTGGTGGCGCCCCATGGAGCCGAGGCCGACGAGGCCGGCCTTCAGTACGGCGGTGGTCACAGGCTCTCCCCCAGTGCGTTCACTGCGTTCGCGATGCGCTCGAGGTCGCCCTCACCGAGCGACGGGTGGACGGGGAGCGAGACGACCTCGGCGGCGGCCCGCTCGGTCTCGGGCAGGTCCCAGTTCCGGCCGGCCTTCTGGTCCGGCTCCCAGTACGGCTTCAGCCGGTGGATCGGGGTCGGGTAGTAGACGGCGTTGCCGATGCCCGCCTCGGTGAGCTTGGCCATCACGGCCTCACGGTCGCCCTGCACCCGGATCGTGTACTGGTGGTAGACGTGGCGGGCGCCCTCGGCGACCGGAGGCGTCGTCACGTTCGGGGCGGAGATGTGCGCGTCGAGGTACGCGGCGTTGGCGCGGCGCTGCTCGGTCCACGCACCGACCTTGGTGAGCTGTACGCGGCCGACGGCTGCGGCCACGTCCGTCATGCGCATGTTGGCGCCGACGATCTCGTTGGCGTACCGCTGCTCCATGCCCTGGTTGCGCAGGAGGCGCAGGGTGCGGGCGAGTTCGGCGTCGGCCGTGGTGACCATGCCGCCCTCGAGAGCGTGCATGTTCTTCGTCGGGTAGAAGCTGAACGTTCCGCCCTCGCCGAACGCGCCGACGGGGGTGCCGTTCAGGGCCGCGGCGTGCGCCTGGCACGCGTCTTCGACAACAGCGAGTTTGTACTTGCGCGCAATGGGCATGAGCTTGTCCATGGCAGCCGGGTGACCGTAGAGGTGCACGGGCATTATGGCGGCCGTGCGCGGCGTGACCGCCGCCTCCACGGCGGACGGGTCCAGGCCGTAGCTGCCCGGCTCGATGTCGGCGAACACGACGTCGGCGCCGACCAGCCGGACGGCGTTGGCGGATGCCGCGAAGGAGAAGGAAGGGACGATCACCTCGTCGCCCGGGCCGATACCGAGGGCGAGCAGGAGCATGTGCAGAGCGGAGGTACCGGAGTTGACGGCGACGCAGTGGCGGCCGTCGACCAGCTCGGAGAAGCCCTCCTCGAAGGCCGCGACCTCGGGGCCCTGCACGACGCGACCGCTGCGCAGCACGCGTACCGCGGCCTCGATCTCTTCTTCACCGATGACCGGGCGGGCAGCAGGAATCGGCTGCTCGTTGATGCTCGTCATGGACGTCCTCCTTGAACACCGCAAGAGCTCATCACAGGCAGAGATCTGGGGTGCGGGACGTCTCACGAGGCCGCGCATAACCCCGCCGGCACAATGCCGACGCCCTACCGAGGAAATTGGGCCCGGTCGGTCCTGAACCGGGTCGGTCACCGACCGTAGTTCCCTCGCAGGAACTTCACAGGCAGCGACCGCCGTCACATTATCAGGGATTTCTCAGGCCATTTCGGGCCCGTTAACCGGCCTCTGCATCAGTTCTGAAACAAAGCACGTGTCCCGCCCCGAAGGCTTCGGGGCGGGACACGGATCGATGAACAACCGGTTACGAAATGCTCAGTCGGCGGCCGGCCCCGAGTTGTCGGACGAAGCCGAAGCCGTCACGGAAGGCGACGACTGCTCGGCGGCGACGGTCTTCTTCGCCGCTGCCTTC
>NZ_JBHWZS010000441.1:0-5611 GCF_042728155.1 Streptomyces sp. NPDC060209 | reverse complement strand
GTCCATGATTCCTCCGGCCCCGTCACGGCCGGAGGCGCCTCCGGCCGTGTCAGGTGTGATCGGTGCGGTTGAGCGTGGGGGCCCGGTCGCGGTTCGTACGGATGAGCGTGGGGGCTCCAGGTGCGGTTGGGCGCTAGCCGAGGGCGACGGTCCTGAACTACCGGCGGGGTTCGCCGGCAGTCAGGACTTCTTCTCCTCGGCGGAGCAGTACTGGGGGGCGCTGCTCACGTTGTCGGCGGTGATGAGGCTGATCGGCGTCATGGCGATCTTGTCGGTCTTCTTCTTGTCGAGCAGCGAGATGGTGTTGGTGATGGCGATCTTCCCGGTCGTCATGGCGGAGTTGGCGACGGTCGCGGCGAAGCGCCCGTCCTTGACGGCGGCCACCCCGCGGTCGGTTCCGTTGACCGTCACGATCTTCACATCAGCCTTGGCGGCCGTGAAGGCCTTGAGAGCCCCGAAGGCCATCTCCTCGTTCGCCACGAACGCGTACTTCATGTCCGGGTGGGCCTGGATCATGTTCTCGGCGACGTCCTGTGCCTTGGCCGCGTTGAACATGCCCGGCTGGTTCGCCACGACCTTCGCACTGGCCGGCAGAGCCTTGGTGAAGCCGTTGACCAGCAGGTCGGAGGCGGCGCCGGGGGCACCGGCGATCACGCCGACCTCGACGGCCTTGCCCCCGGCGTCCTGCTCGACGTAGTCGGCGTCCAGCTCACCCACCTGCTTGAGGTCGACCACCACCGCTCCGAGGATGTCGGTGGGGTCGTCGGTCACCACGGAGGTGAGGAAGATGGGTATGTTCGCGCTCTTGGCCTTCGCGATGTCCCCCTTGAGCGCGTCGACGTTGACCGTCTGCACGATGAGTGCGTCGACGTTCCGCGAGATCATGTCCTCTATGTTGGACAGCTCCGTACCCGGGTTCTGGTGGGAGTTGGCCGTGAAGAGCTTGGCGTCCTTCGCGTCGGCGGTGTCCTTGATGGACGCCTGGAGACAGGTGTGGAATTCGGTGTCCCCACCGTTGACGAACCCCAGCGAGACCGACCCGTCGTCGGAAGCGCCGGCACCGCAACCGCTCAGTGCGAGAGCGAGTCCGGCGACAGAGGCGGCAGTGGCTCTGCGTGAACGGGCAGAAAGGGTCATGGGATGGGCCTTTCGGAGCGTGCGGGCGGGTGATCAGTGTGGGGAGGTCTTCTTGTGCAGTTGGTTGGCGATGGCGGCGATGAGCAGCACCGCGCCGACGGAGATCTGCTGGAAGTAGCTGGACACCTGAAGGAGGTTCAGCGCGTTGGCCACGACGCCGAGCAGTACGACTCCCAGGCAGGTGCCGATGATCGTGCCGTAGCCGCCGGCGAGCATGGTGCCGCCGATCACGACCGACGCCACCGCGGTGAGCTGCAGCTGGAGGCCGCCGGTTCCCGGGCTGCTCGCACCGAGCCGTGACAGCAGCATCAGCCCGGCGAGGCCCGACAGGGCGCCGGCCAGACCGTAGAGCACCAGCTTCTGCCAGTTGACATTGATGCCGCTGAGCCGGGCGACCTGTTCGTTGCCGCCGATCGCGAAGGCGTCCCGGCCGAAGACCGTGAACTTCATGATCAGGCCGACCACGACCAGGACCAGGAGCGCCACGATCAGCAGGTTCGGCAGGCCGAGCGTCTTCTCCGCACCCAGCGCGGACAGGTGTTCGCCGATGGAGACGCTGAGTCCGTTGAGCACCAGGAGTGCGACGCCGTCGAGGAGTGTGGCGGTGGCGAGGGTGGCGACGAACGGTGCCACGTTGGTGTAGGTCACCACCAGACCGTTGACCAGCCCGATCGCGGTGGCGAGCAGCAGTGACACGACCACGGTGAAGGTGGTCGATCTGCCGTGCGCCAGGAACTGCGCGGCGACGGCCGTGGTGACCGCGGCGTTGCTGCCCATCGAGAAGTCCATGCCGCCGGCTGTCATCAGCAGCGTGAGCCCCGCGGCGAGGACGGCGACGACGCTGACCTGCCTGAGGACGTTCACCAGGTTGACCGACGTGGCGAACGAGTCGGTCTCCACCCCGGCGAACACGATGACGACGATCAGTACGGCGATCAGGCCGGCGTGCGGGATACCGCTCAGTGTGCGGAAGGGCCCCAGCTTCCGGGGGTCTTTCGTGGTGCTCTTGATACCGGGCGTCTCCGGCGGAGCTGTGATGCTCATCGGGGTTGTCCTCCGAGGGCGGTGGCGACGAGTTCGTCGTGGGTGATGGCGTTGACGTCGTGCTCGGCGACCACACGGCCGGCGCTGACGACGATCACGCGGTCGGAGAGGCGCATGACCTCCTCGGCGGACGAGGAGGCGAGCAGGACGGCCACACCCCGGGAGGCGAGTTCGTCGATCAGCACGTGGATGTCGGCTATGGCTGCCACGTCGACGCCGTTTGTGGGGTCTTCGAGGAAGCAGGCCACGGGGGAGGTCTCCAGCCACTTGGCCAGCAGGACCTTCTGCTGGTTCCCGCCGGAGAGGCTGCCGACCGCCGGGTTACGGGTCAGCGAGACGACCCCGTAGCTCTCGCGGCGCGGGGCGGCGCGGCGGGTCATGTCGGACCAGCGCTGGAGCCGGCGCCTGCTCAGCCGGTCGGTGGCGAGCATGAGGTTCTCGTCGAGGGACAGCCCCGGTATCAGCCCCAGTGCGCGGCGGTCTCCGGTGACGCAGCGCAGGCCGCCGGCCAGGGAGCGCGAGACGCGGCCGAACGGCACGCGCGTCCCGCCCACCTCCATCTCGCCGGCGTCGGGACGCCGGCGGCCGGACAGCAGGTCGAACAGCCGGGACTGCGCGTCCCCGGCCGGACCGAGGACGCCGACGATCTCGCCCTTGCGCACCTGGACGCCGAAGTCGGTGATGTCGCGGCCGTGGGACAGGCCCCGTACGGTCAACGCGACCGTCCGCGTGGGAGCGGGTCGTTCGGGGCGCCGGGACACCACGTCACGGCCGACCATGTGGCGGACCAGTCCCGCGGAGTCGGTCAGCGAGGAGGGTCCGCTGTGCACCACTGATCCGTCGCGGAGCACGGTGACGTGGTCCGCGATCGAGAGGACCTCGTCGATGTAGTGCGAGATGTAGACGACGGCCACGCCCTCGTCACGCAGGGTCCGCACCAGGCTCCTGATCCGGTCCGCCGCCGCGGCTCCCAGACAGGCGGTCGGCTCGTCCAGGATCAGGACCTTGCCGCCGCGCCGTACCTCACGGGCGACCTCCACCATCGTCTGCTCGGCGACGGTGAGTTCACCGGCCCGGCGCTTCACGTCGATGTCGATGTTCAGGTCGAGCAGGGCCTGGCGGGCCTGCCGCTCGACCGACTTCCACGACACGACGGAGCGCGAGGAGGGGAGGTCCCCCAGAAGGATGTTCTCGGCGACGGTCAGCGCCATGACGAGTTCGCGGCGCTGCGGGACCGAGGAGATGCCGAGCTGACGGGCCTTGCGCGGGGTCAGCGCCGACTGGCTCGTGCCGCCGATCTCGATCGTGCCGCCGTCCCCCTGGTGCGCTCCCGAAAGGAGCTGGACCAGGGTGGACTTGCCGGCGCCGTTCATGCCCATCAGGGCGTGGACCTCGCCGGGGTGGATGTCCAGCGAGACACCTTTGAGCGCCACGGCTCCGCCGAAGCTCTTGGTGAGGTCGCGGACGCGGACCACCGGCTCCGTGGCCGGGCGGCCCACGGTGCCGGTGGATCCAAGAGCAGTCGTGGCGGACACGTCCTCGCTCCCTTTCGTACGTGGCTCGGGACGGGCTGTCACGGCTGGGACCGGTCCCCGCCGCCGGTGACCCGCTCGAAGCCGCGGATGTCGGGGAACGGGGGCTTGCGGCCGGCCTGGAGGTCGACCTGGAAGGCGTTCAGGCACATGCCGAGCATCGTGAAGTTGCCCAGGGAGCCGATGGTGTCGACGAGCCCCTGCGAGCCGAAGTGCTTGTGGGCACGGGCGAAGGTCTCGTCCGAGACGAAGTGGGTCTCCAGCAGTTCCTGGCAGAACTCGTAGAAGGCGGTGTCCGCCTCGTCGGCGAACACGGGCTCCCGGCGCTCCGCGAGGGCCTCGACGGCCTCCGCGGGGATGCCGGCCTCGACGGCGGCGGCCACATGCGCGTTCCAGGAGTACTGCGCGTCGAAGTGACGCGCCGCCATCAGCAGGGTGAGTTCCCTCAGGTGCTTCGGCAGGCTCGATTCGAAACGTACGAAGGCACCGAGCGATTCCACCCGCTCACACAGCTCCGGGCTCTGCAGCCACACCCGGAAAGGCCCGCGGACTCCGCCTCGGCGCGCCGTGATCCTGGCATGGAGTTCCTGCTGATGCTCGTTCATGTCTTCGGCGGCGAGTACGGGGAGTCTCATGGGCGTTGCGTGCCTTTCTTTCGGTGACACGGGCGGATCGACCGTGCAACGGGAGCCGACCGTACCCCCGAGTCGCTGAGGCTCACCCTCCTCGGAATGCAAGGTAAAGCTGCACGCCGGATGCCTCTCATCCACAGGGCCGGCGCCTAACGTCGGACGACGCACCGACGTCGAGAGGGACTCCGCATGACAGTCATCATCAAGACCGCTTCCGTCCGCCTGCTGGACCGGGGCGGTGCGATCGTGACGACTCCGCTGGTCACGACTCCGTCGTCGAACGGCGAGAATCTGATCACCAGCGGAATGAGCGTGTATCCGGTGGGATCCGGGGCGCCGATGCACTCGCACAACTGCGACGAGCACGTGACGGTCCTCGAGGGCGAGGCGGAGGTTCTGGTGGAGGGAGAGGTGACCCGTCTCGAACGCTTCGACACCACCTACATCCCCTCCCCGATACCCCACCTCTTCCGGAACGTCGGCGACACTCCGCTGCGCATCCTGTGGGTCTACACATCGGGAACGGTCACCCGGACGTTCACCGAGACCGGCGTGACGGTGGAACACCTGTCGGCCGCCGACCAGATGGCCTGACCGCACGGCCCGGCCGCCTGAGGCAGGCCGGCGGGGCGCCGTCTCACGGTGGCCGGCGTGCAGTCACGGGGAACGGGGGATGAGGCAGCGGGTCGTCCAGTGCATATGTCCTGCTCCTCGGTCATGCGGGCGGTGGGCGGGACCCGCGGTCGTCCCGGCCGTCACCGGAACCTCCCGCAGGTCCCGGGCCGCCCGCACAGCGGTACGCCACGAGTGCCGACAGTGCCCGGACCGGGCGTTCTCCTCGGACCGGGTGCGATCGGCGTCTGCTTCCTGGCGGTGACCGTAATCGCCCGAACCGGATGTCGGCAAGATCTGGCACGAGATTGTTGACTGTGTATTTCCGCTGCCGTCCCGTGCTGTCCGCATCCAGAAGTTGCCTGGTCAGCCGGTGGCACCCGGCGGCTCGGCACAACCTCCGGTCCCGCACGCGCCGGAGGGGGCGCCCGTTTCACGTGAAACATCCACGAGGGCCGGGCGGTTGGCTCCCTCGGGCGCCCCGTCGGCCGGAACGACCAAGTGGAAGGCGCCAGATGGTGATCCTGAGGGACGTGAGGGAGAGCCCCCGATGAAGATCGTGGTGTTCGGGGCCACCGGCATGATCGGCAGCCGGATCACCGCCGAGGCGGTGCACCGGGGCCATCAGGTGCTGGCGGTGAGCCGGAGCGGGGC
>NZ_JBHWZS010000440.1:0-5657 GCF_042728155.1 Streptomyces sp. NPDC060209 | reverse complement strand
GTCACGGTCCGGGGCCCCACGCGTATATGCGTCGTCGTGCGTCAGAACTCGGAGTTGCGGGCCTCCGCGGCCCGCGCGCTCTGCTCCGCCTTGCGGTCCTTCTCGGCCTGTTCCTCCGCCTCCATCTCGGCGAAGACGTCGATGGGCGGCGGCGCCTTGGCGAGGAAGACCCAGGTCAGATACACCGCGAGCAGGAACGGCGGGATCTTGAGCGCGACCAGCACCCAGCCGAGCTGAGCGGTGTCGGCCCACCAGTACAGCGGGAAGAGGATCGCGCACTTGGCGAGGAGGATCAGACCCCAGGCGTAGCTGGCCTTGGCGTACGCCTTCTTACGGCCGGGGTTCCTGGTGCGCCAGGACAGGTTCTCCTTGAAGACCGGGCCGAGGATCAGTCCGATCAGCGGCACCCCGGCGAGCGTCGTGACGAGGTACGCGAGGGCGAGGCCGAGCGTGTAGATCATGCCCGGCAGATAGAAGTCCTTGGCGTTGCCCGTCATCATCGCGAAGACCACACCGAAGCCCACGCCGAAGACACCGCTGAAGGCGTGCTTGACGGTGTCCTTGCGGATCAGCCGTACGGCGACGAGGGCCAGGGAGACCACCAGAGCGGCGATGGCCGAGGCCTTCAGGTCCTTGTTGATGGTGAAGATCGTGACGAAGAGCAGCCCGGGCAGGACTGTCTCCACCATGCCGCGCACGCCGCCGAAAGCCTCGAAGAGCGCGGCTTCCGTGACCGCCTTCGCGTCGGCGTCCTGCTGGTCGGTGCGGTGGGGCTGGTCCGTTTCGGACGTCGGCTTGTCGAGAGACGTCACCGGCTACTCCTTGCCGAGCGGTCGGAGTTCGTATTTGGGATTGAACAGCACCCGGCGCCCGTGGCTCATTGCCACGCGACCCGACGCGATGAGCTTGCGTCCCGGCTCGATGCCGACGATGGAACGCCGGCCCAGCCAGACCACGTCGAGCGGTGCGGTGCCGTCGAAGAGCTCCGCCTCCAGGGCGGGCACTCCGGCCCGCGGGCGCAGGGTGACGGTCCGCAAGGTACCAGTGACCTTGACGATCTGTCGGTCGGTGCACTCGGAGATGCGCGTGCAGCCCGATGCGTGCGTGTCCTCCTGCAGCTCCTCGGACTCGAGGTCCTCCTGGGAGGTGGACAGCCGGTCGAGCATGCGACGGAAGCGGTTGGACGGCCTCGAAGCCCTGTCGGACTTCTCGGATCGGGGAACAGCGCTCATACCCGAAGGGTACCGGTCTCCTGTGGTACGGGCGGGCCCGCACAGGTACCACCCGAACGAGTGACTCCCGATCACTCGGGAACGGACCGTCCCCGCTCGAAGCGGTAGCCCATGCCGGGCTCCGTCACGAAGTGTCTGGGGTGCGAGGGGTCCGCCTCCAGCTTGCGGCGCAGCTGGGCCATGTAGACGCGCAGATAGTTGGTCTCGGTGCCGTACGAGGGCCCCCAGACCTCCTGGAGCAGCTGTTTCTGGCTGACGAGCCGCCCGGCGTTGCGGACGAGGACCTCCAGCAGGTGCCACTCGGTGGGGGTGAGCCGCACGTCGCGGCCCTCCCGGTGGACCTTCTTCGCCGCCAGGTCGACGGTGAAACCCTCCGTCTCGACGATCACCAGGTCGTCGCCGCCGTCCTGACCGACCGGTTCGGCCCTGCGCACGGCGGCGCGCAGCCGGGCCAGCAGCTCGTCCATGCCGAACGGCTTGGTGACGTAGTCGTCGGCCCCGGCGTCCAGGGCTTCGACCTTCTCGTCGGAGGTCTGCCGGGCGGAGAGCACGAGGATCGGCACCCGGGTCCAGCCGCGCAGGCCCCTGATCACCTCGACGCCGTCCATGTCCGGCAGCCCCAGGTCGAGGACCACGACGTCGGGGTGACGTGCCGCCGCGAGCTGCAGGGCGGTCGCCCCGTCGGGCGCCGCGTCCACCTCGTACCTGCGAGCCTTCAGATTGATCACGAGGGCGCGCACGATCTGCGGCTCGTCGTCGACCACGAGCACCCGGGTCATCGCGGACCTGCCTTTCCGGAATACGTGTACGGGGTGAGGGTGCGCCCCGGGGATCTCATGAGCTGATGTGCACGGGCGGGACGGGGCCTGCCCGCACCTGTCCAGGGGAGGCCGTGAGCGTGAGGACCATGGTGAGGCCGCCGCCGGGGGTGTCCTCGGCGTCCAGCGTGCCGCCCATGGACTCCACGAAGCCGCGGGCCACGGCGAGCCCCAGGCCGACCCCGGCGCCGCGCGGAGCGTCACCGTAGCGCTGGAAGGGCTCGAATATGCGTTCCTTGGCCTCGTCGGGGACTCCCCGGCCGCGGTCGGCCACCCGCAGCTCGACGCGTTCGCCCAGGGCGCTGGCGGCCACGGTGACGCGTTCCCGGCCGGGGCTGTACTTGACGGCGTTCTCGACGATGTTGGCGACGGCCCGCTCCAGCAGTCCCGGGTCGACGGCCACCATGGGCAGCGTCTCGGGGATGTCCAGGTCGACGCTGCCCTCCGGTACGCCGCCGAGCGCCATCGGGACGACCTCGTCGAGATCGAGCTCACGGATCAGCGGGGTGACCGTGCCGGTCTGCAGGCGCGACATGTCGAGCAGATTGCCGACCAGGTGGTCCAGGCGGTCGGCTCCGTCCTCGATGGCCGCGAGGAGCTCCGCCTCGTCCGCGTCGGACCAGGAGACGTCGTCGGAGCGCAGGGAGCTCACCGCCGCCTTGATGGCGGCCAGGGGGGTGCGCAGGTCGTGACTGACGGCGGCGAGAAGCGCGGTCCTGATGCGGTTGCCCTCGGCGAGCCGCCTGGCCGCCTCCGCCTCCCCCACCAGGCGCTGCCGGTCGAGCACGACGGCGGCCTGCGCGGCGAAGGCGCCGAGGACCCGCCGGTCCTCGGCGGGCAGCACGCGGCCGGAGAGGGCCAGTGCCATGTGGTCGCCGACGGGCATGTCGACGTCCGCGTCGTCGGGCCGGGCCACCGGCGCGGGGCCCACGGATCCGGCGCAGGTCCAGGGCTCGACATCGCTCTGCCGCTCCAGGAGGGCGACCGATTCCATGCCGAAGGTCTCGCGGACCCGGTCCAGCAGGGCGTCCAGGGCCGTCTCGCCCCGCAGGACGCTTCCGGCGAGGGTGGAGAGGATCTCCGACTCGGCGCGCAGCCGGGCCGCCTGATGGGTGCGGCGGGCCGCCAGGTCGACCACTGAGGCGACCGCGACCGCCACCGCGAAGAAGATCACGATGGCGACGAAGTTCTCGGGGTCCTGGACGGTCAGGGTGTGGGTGGGCGGCGTGAACCAGTAGTTCAGCAGCAGCGAACCGGCGGCCGCCGAGGCGAGAGCGGGTGCCAGACCTCCGAGGAGGGCGGCGGCGACGGTCATGAAAAGGAAGAGCAGGACGTCGTTGGCGAGTCCCGGCCCGTTCTGCATACCGTGCAGGAGCAGGGTCAGCAGGGCCGGTCCGCCGACTCCGGCCAGCCAGCCCGAGATGATCCGGGTGCGGCTGAGCCGGGCGCCGCGTGCGATGGGCAGCCCGCGCCCCTTGGCGACCTCCTCGTGCGTGACGATGTGCACGTCGAGGTCGGGTCCGGACTCGCGGGCGACGGTGGCGCCCACCCCGGGGCCGTAGATGTACTGCCAGGTCTTGCGGCGGCTCGAGCCGAGGACGATCTGGGTGGCGTTGACGCCCCGGGCGAACGCGAGGAGCGCGGAGGGTATGTCGTCGCCGATGACGTGGTGGAAGGTGCCCCCGAGGTCCTCGACGAGGGTCCGCTGGACCGCGAGCTCCTTGGGCGAGGCGGAGGTGAGCCCGTCGCTGCGGGCGATGTACACCGCGAGGATCTCGCTGCCGGAGCCCTTGGCGGCCATCCGGGAGGCGCGGCGGATGAGCGTGCGGCCCTCGGGGCCGCCGGTCAGTCCGACGACGATGCGCTCGCGGGCCTGCCAGGGGGCGCTGATGTCGTGTTCCCCGCGGTACTGCTGGAGGTACTCGTCGACCCGGTCGGCGACCCACAGGAGCGCCAGCTCGCGCAGCGCGGTGAGGTTGCCGGGGCGGAAGTAGTTGGACAGGGCCGCGTCGACCTTGTCGGACTGGTAGATGTTGCCGTGGGCCATCCGGCGCCGGAGCGCCTGGGGAGACATGTCGACGAGTTCGATCTGGTCGGCGCGCCGGGCGACCTCGTCGGGAATGGTCTCCTGCTGCCGCACGCCGGTTATCGACTCCACGACGTCGCCGAGGGACTCGAGGTGCTGGATGTTGACGGTGGACACCACGTCGATGCCGGCCTTGAGGAGTTCTTCCACGTCCTGCCAGCGCTTGGCGTTGCGGGAGCCGGGCACATTGGTGTGGGCGAGTTCGTCCACGAGTGCGACGGCCGGCGCCCGTTCCAGGACGGCGTCGACGTCCATCTCCGCGAAGACGGCCGAGCGGTATTCGATGTCGCGGCGGCGGATCTGCTCCAGGCCGTGCAGCAGGACCTCGGTGCGCGGCCGGTCGTGGTGCTCCACGAACGCGACGACGCAGTCCGTGCCCCGCTCCACCCGGCGGTGGGCCTCGGACAGCATCGCGTACGTCTTGCCGACGCCGGGTGCCGCACCCAGGTAGATCCGAAGCTTGCCGCGTGCCATGGCCCCATTGTCTTCTCTGAACCGGCTGCCGCCGATACGGGAGCCGATGTCGAAGCTACCCCGAGAAATTCCGGCATATGGGGTCAGGGCCGGACCAGGGGACCGTATTGACGGGATTCTGATGCGGACGCACAGGGTTCCGGTGCCGTCACACGCGATGCGGAGCCGGACTTCACAGCCGTACGGCCCGGTCCGCCGGCGGCTACGCGTGCTCGACGATGTGCCCGTCGCTGAGCTCCAGGACCCGGTCGGCGAAACCGAGCAGCTGGGGGTCGTGGGTGGCGACCAGGACGGTGACGCCCTCGCTGCGCACGACGGCACGCAACAGTTGCATGACCGCGAGTCCGGTCTCCGCGTCGAGCTGACCGGTGGGCTCGTCGGCTATCAGGAGGGCGGGCCGGTTGGCGAGCGCGCGGGCGATGGCGACCCGCTGCTGCTGGCCGCCGGAGAGCTCCCCGGGCCGCTGCTGGGCGTGGTCGCCGAGGCCGACCAGGGAGAGCAGCAGCGCCACTCGCTCCTCGCGCTCGTGAGGGTCGGTCCTGCGCAGGCGCATGGGCACGCCGACGTTCTCCGCCGCCGTCAGGATCGGGATCAGGCCGAACGACTGGAAGATGAAGCCGACCCGGTCCCTGCGCAGCTCCAGCAGCCCGTCCTCGCCGAGCCCGGAGAGGTCGGTGCCGCCGACGGTGATCCGGCCGCTGTCCGGTGCGTCGAGGCCGCCGACGAGATTGAGCAGGGTGGTCTTGCCGGATCCGGAGCGGCCCTTGAGCGCGACGAGCTCTCCGCGCGGGATCTCGAAGGAGACCCCACGCAGGGCGTGCACGGCTGCCGCGCCGGTCCCGTACGAGCGGTGCAGGTCCTCGATCCGCACCATGGGGCCGTCGGCCGGGCTCTCGGCCAGGGCCGTGCCGCTCTGTCCGTCGGTGCTCCGTGTCATCGCTCTCCCCCGTGCGTACGCGGCCGTGCGTACCGCTCCCTCGGCAGCCGCCAGTATGTGCATGAGGCACCCGGTGAGGCAATGGAAAGGCCGGTGGGCCGCACCCCCTC
>NZ_JBHWZS010000439.1:0-5681 GCF_042728155.1 Streptomyces sp. NPDC060209 | reverse complement strand
GGGGCGCCCGGCGCGCGGCCTAGAAGGGGTCGAACTCGTCGTACTCGCGCTGTGCGTCATCGTGCCCGGACTCACGCTCGCGGCGACGCTGCGCGGCGGGGCGCGGAGCCTCCATGCGGTGGTCCTCACCCCGACGGCCCAGCATCTCGGCACCGGCGGCCATGGTCGGCTCCCAGTCGAAGACGACCGCGTTGTCCTCGGCACCGATGGCCACACCGTCGCCGGCCTGGGCGCCCGCCTTGCGGAGCGCGTCCTCGACACCGAGGCGGTTGAGCCGGTCGGCGAGGTAGCCGACGGCCTCGTCGTTGTTGAAGTCGGTCTGGCGGATCCAGCGCTCGGGCTTCTCGCCGCGCACGCGGTAGATGCCGTCCTCCTCCACGGTCACGGTGAAGCCGGCGTCGTCGACAGCCTTGGGACGGATGACGATCCGGGTCGACTCCTCCTTCGGCTGCGTTGCGCGCGCCTCGGCGATGATCCCGGCAAGGGCGTAGCTGAGCTCGTTCAGGCCCTTGTGCGCGATGGCCGAGACCTCGAAGACGCGATAGCCGCGCTCCTCCAGGTCCGGGCGGATCATGTCGGCGAGGTCCTGGCCGTCCGGGATGTCGACCTTGTTGAGGGCGACGATGCGCGGGCGGTTCTCAAGGCCGCCGTACAGCCGCAGCTCCTCCTCGATCATGTCGAGGTCGGAGACCGGGTCACGGTCCGACTCCAGCGTGGCCGTGTCGAGGACGTGCACCAGGACGGAGCAGCGCTCGACGTGCCGCAGGAACTCCAGACCGAGGCCCTTGCCCTGGCTGGCGCCCGGGATGAGCCCCGGGACGTCCGCGATGGTGTAGACGGTCGAGCCCGCGGTGACGACGCCCAGGTTGGGGACGAGGGTCGTGAACGGGTAGTCCGCGATCTTCGGCTTGGCTGCGGAAAGTACCGAGATCAGCGAGGACTTCCCGGCGCTCGGGTAGCCCACGAGCGCGACGTCCGCGACGGTCTTGAGCTCCAGGACGATGTCCCGGCTCTCCCCCGGCTCGCCGAGCAGCGCGAAGCCGGGCGCCTTGCGGCGGGCGGAGGCCAGCGCGGCGTTGCCGAGGCCGCCGCGGCCACCCTGGCCGGCGACGAAGGTGGTGCCCTGGCCGACCAGGTCGGCGAGGACGTTGCCGGCCTTGTCGAGGACGACGGTGCCGTCCGGAACGGGCAGCACGAGGTCCGTGCCGTCCTTGCCGGAGCGGTTGTCACCAGCGCCGGGCTGGCCGTTCGTGGCCTTGCGGTGAGGGTGGTGGTGGTAGTCCAGCAGCGTGGTGACGGACTGCTCGACGACGAGGATCACGTCGCCGCCGCGCCCGCCGTTGCCCCCGTCGGGGCCGCCCAGCGGCTTGAACTTCTCACGGTGTACGGAGGCCACGCCGTGGCCTCCGTTACCCGCGGCGGCATGCAGCTCGACGCGGTCCACGAAGGTGGTCATGGTGGGTGCCTCCAGGTACTGCGGAAAAATACGGGAATGTCTCTTGACGTAACGCGCCGAGGGCGGACCCGCTTCCCCGGTTACCGGGAAAGCTGAGATCCGCCCTCGGAAGGTGCTGTGTCGTTCAGTCGTTGCCTGACTCAGGCAGCGACGGGAACGATGTTCACGACCTTGCGGCCACGGTGCGTACCGAACTCCACCGCACCGGCGGTCAGCGCGAACAGCGTGTCGTCGCCGCCACGGCCGACGCCCGTGCCCGGGTGGAAGTGGGTACCGCGCTGGCGGACCAGGATCTCACCGGCGTTGACGGCCTGACCGCCGAAGCGCTTCACGCCGAGCCGCTGAGCATTGGAATCGCGCCCGTTCCGAGTGGACGATGCGCCCTTCTTATGTGCCATGTCTCCTCAGTCCCTTACTTCGCAGCCGCGGGGATACCGGTGACCTTGATCGCCGTGTACTGCTGGCGGTGACCCTGGCGACGGCGGTAACCCGTCTTGTTCTTGTAGCGAAGGATGTCGATCTTCGCGCCCTTGTGGTGGTCCACGATCTCGGCCTGGACCTTGATGCCGTCCAGAACCCAGGGGTCGCTGGTCACGGCGTCGCCGTCGACAACGAGCAGGGTCGAGAGCTCGACCGTGTCGCCAACCTTGGCGGTGGGAATCTTGTCAACCTCAACGATGTCGCCGACAGCAACCTTGTGCTGGCGACCACCGCTGCGCACGATGGCGTACACGCGGATCTCTCTCTCACTCGGAACGGATCCCCTGATGCCAGCCGCCCGCACGGGCCGAGGCCCGCGACAGTCCGGAAGGATGAGCGGCCTCCCCCGGGGACGAATCACCGGGAGGGATGTGCTCAGGGGTTAGGCGCACATAAACACGCCGAGGGTCAAGATTACGGGGCGGGGTGCGGGGGGTCAAACCGGGCCGCCCCTGGGCTCCGCCGGGATGGCACCGGTTCGGGGCGCGCGGTACTCCCGGCGGGGCCGGTGACCCTGGGTGCACGCGCGACACTTCACCGTGACCTCTCCTCCGGGGCAGAGCGCGAAGCCGTTCGTCCAAGCGGGCCCGGCCGTGGCTCAGCCGGCACACACAGGATGCCGACGCGGAGACCGCGGTCCCTTGATCCTCAAGGCCTTGAACTCACCCCGGAGACCGAGCCCCTCCCCATCGCGGGGAAGGGCTCAGCTCACACCTAGGTGTACGGGTCCTTCACCATCACGGTCCGCAACTCGCCCGCGAGAGTTACATCGTCGAGGACCGCGCCGACATGCTCGGTGACCACTTCGAGGACAGGGAGCATTCCGGGATACGGCTTTCCGGCCGCCCGCCGGCGTTCCTGGACGGCGTCCCACCAAGGATGGGGTGGTGCGGGCCGACGGGACAGAAGGGTGGGCTCGAAGGACTCCACAGCCCTGCCGTTCCGCCAGTAGCCGAAGTGATTGACGCCGCTTCCGCCCACTTCCAGGAGAAACGCTTCGGATTTGGCGGAGAGGCGGGCGAGGACGTCGAGGTTGATGCTGCCCACGTTGGTCGACTTCTCGTAGCAGAACGACCACTCCCCGATCCTGCCGAAACGCAACGGGACGAGCAGGGCCTCCGGATCGCAGTCGCCCATCCATTCGATCGCTTGGTCCATATCGACGAAGCGGGAGTCTCCGGGATCACATCCGTAGGCAGTGATCACTTCCTCCGGTGCGACACCACGGGTGAGGGTGACGCACCACATCACCGCGTTCTCGTATGTGGCCCATAGCATCCGGCCGCCGACATCGTCGATCACTTCGGTCCCCTCCTCACCCGGAGAATTCCACCTTGAACTTCTCCTGATTCTGGACACGATTGACCTGTACGAAACTTCCGTACTTGCCGCCGAGCGAACCATTCACAGTCTTGGAGACATGTATGGTGGCGCAGTCCTTGCCCTCCATGGTTCCCCAAGTCTCGTTATTGACGGGCCGGAAGGTCCAGTGCCCGTTCGCGTCCTTCTCGGGGAACACATCGGCGCAGTACATTCCCGCCTGACCACCTTCGACCGTCTTGGCCATCGGGAACTCGTCACATTCCTCGCTGTCCGGAACGAGGTCGGGACGGTAGATGAAGGAGCCACACGTCCGCTTCCGATTCGCGTCCGACACACCTTGATCGGCTTCCCTGGTCTGCCAACTACTGTTCCGCTGTTCCATCACCCATTTGTAGACGGCTATTGCGCCGCCGTTCTGCGGGTCGTCGACAGTGTAGGTAAGAGTCGCGGGAACGTTGATGACGCAACCGCGCGCATATCCACTGGACGGATTCGCGTCGCACTTGACCTCCTTGTCGGCAGGGGTGTCCCAACTCATCCCCGTATCCACGGGGGTGGCACCGTTCGACGTCACCAGTACGTCGTGCTGGAGCTGGAAGACGTCCTCCGCGCCGGCGGCCACGCTGCTGCTGTAGACGACCTGCCCTGTAGCCGTCTCCCCCTCGACGAGGGTCTTGATCCCGATCCAGGGTTGCCGCACCGTTGTCTTGCAGGTATCGGTGCAGTTCACGCCTGCCTTGAAGTTCAGGCTCTTCACATCACCGGTCAATTCGGTGACCTCGATGGTGATCTGCTCCTTGATCTCCGTATTGACGTGCGTCGTGACAGCACTGCTGGAAACGTCCATCAGGCCGGTGCCTATGGTTTTACCTGAAGAATCCCTGAGGGTGTAGATCCCCTGGGCATCTATCAGGCACACCCGCTTACGGGTTGCACTCCACTGCCCAGGTGCCGCCGCCTCGCAGGTTTCGTCGGGCGTTTCGTCGGCCAGCGGGAGGACTGGCGAACCGGCCGCAATTGCACTCCGAGCGGAGGCGACAGCAGGGGCGGTGAACTCCATGCACTCGGTCACGGCTTCCGGGGTTTTCGACCTCTGGGAATCCGAGACGGGGGCACATGACTTCGTGGCGGTGCTCTGCGACGCCTCCGCGGTGGCCGTACTCCCCAGCCCTCCGGCGCCCAGAGCGGCGAGCATTGCCATCAAAACGGCGAGTCTGACTGGTTTCCTCAAGGTGATTCTTCCTTCTCTTTCTTTCGGTCAGCTGCTGATCAGAAACGCTTGTGCGAGTCCGAGTCGTTGCGCATGGCGTGAGTGATCCGGTGGAAAGGAGCGGCACTTGTCGCCGTCAGTTCAGGAGGTTCTGCAACTTCGTGCGGCGCGCGTCTTCGGGCAGCGCACCACGGCGAATCCCTGAGGGGCTGGGACTGCCCTTCCGGCCCGGCAGAAGAGCAACACCGGTACCAGATAAAGGAAGGAACGATCCTTCAGACACTTACGGACCACCTTTGGGTACGAGCGCGGCTCACTGGAGCAGTTCGATGTGCGGATGGTCCGGGAAGTCGGGGCAGACGTGGAGTTGCAGGTTGTTGCCGCCGGTTATGTCGATCAAGGTGAAGTTGCCGTCCTGGGCGCCCGGGGGAGGCGGGGCCGGGGTCGTCCGTTCCTCCCCGGCGATCCAGGTCCCGCTGCCGCCGTCCCATTCCGAGGAGGCGATGGTGAGGAGCGGGACCGCCTCGGTGCCGCACTCGGGGCATGAGCGGTCGACGGGGTCGGTGGGGCTCCAGCGGGTCCAGCCGCCGGTCTTCCAGCCGGGGGCGTGGCAGAGGTTGTTCAAGTAGAGCTCGCCCGGGTCGTCCGCGTACGAGCTGTACAGCGCGGGGTCGACCGTCTCCCAGCGGCTCATGTCGTCCAGCTGATCGCTCAGCTCCTTGTCCAGCTCCAGAGGGTTGGGGAACTCGATGACCTGCTCCGGTGAGAACAGGCACGGCTCCGGGAGGTAGTACGCGGACTGGACGATCGGCGGCTCGGGCGGTACGTCGAGGACATCGGTGACGGTGGCGGACGAGCGCCAGAAGAGTGCGGTCCTGGGGTGTGCCATCGAGTGGTCGAAGGGGCACCACAGGACCTGGAGGAGGTCCGCGCCGGACGGGCACGGGAAGGGGACGTCGCGGGCGTGGAGCTGGGCGACGGGCAGGAGGGGGATCGGGCCGTCGGTCCACGGGCGGCCCGCCCTGATCCGCTCCAGGGTCTCCACCTCCTCGGGGGTCCGCTCGGGTGCCTCGGGGCCAAGGCGCAGCCGCTCAGTCGCTGCGGCGCGGAGGAGCCGGATGTCGTCCGGTGAGTGGACCACCGGCGCCACGCGGCTGTCGTGCGGCTCGTCGCAGTACGGCCACGGCTCGTCGGCGGGCCACAGGAGAGGCC
>NZ_JBHWZS010000438.1:0-5685 GCF_042728155.1 Streptomyces sp. NPDC060209 | reverse complement strand
GGTCGCACCCCGCCGCCGGCCCCCTCTCTACGCGCACCACCTCACGTTTGTCCCCCGAGAGAGGCAGTCATCCTGTGTCACTCACCCGCAGACGGACGGCAGCCGCGCTCCTCGCGCTGCCCCTCGCCCTCGGCGCCACCCCCGCACTCGCGCACGGCGGCGGTGGCGCGGGCAGGCCCCGGCCCCGGACACTCCACATCGCCGGCGACTCCACGGCGGCCCAGAAGTACGCCGACGCCGCGCCCGAGACCGGCTGGGGCATGGCCCTGCCCTTCTTCCTCGGCCGTGCGCTCACCGTCGCCAACCACGCGGTGAACGGCCGGAGTTCCAAGAGCTTCATCGACGAGGGCCGTCTCGCCACCCTCCTGGACGGCGTCCGCCCGGGCGATCTCGTCCTCATCCAGTTCGGGCACAACGACGAGAAGACCGAGGACCCCGCCCGCGGCACCGACCCGTACACCACCTACCAGGAATACCTGCGCCAGTACGTCGAGGGAGCCCGCGCCCGGCGCGCGGAGCCCGTGCTGATCACCCCGGTCGAGCGCCGCCGCTTCGCCGAGGACGGCACCGCGAAGCCCACCCACGGCGAGTACCCCGCCGCGATGCGCGCCCTGGCGTCCGAGGAGGGCGTGACCCTGCTCGACGTCCAGGCGCTCTCCCTGGCCCGCTGGCAGGAGCTCGGCCCCGACGGGACCCTGGCGTACTTCAACTGGCTGGAGCCGGGCGAGTCACCGAACTACCCCGACGGCAAGCAGGACAACACCCACTTCCGGCCCGACGGCGCAGTCGAGGTGGCCAGGACGACCGCCCGCGCCCTGCTGGACGCGCGCACGCTCGCCCCGCGCGACCTGCGCCGCCTCGACGAGCCGGTGCCCGGGGCGTGGATCACCTGGCCGAAGGCCTGATCCCCTCCGCGCCTTCCGCACCTTCCGCACCTTCCGCACCCTCCGCGCGTCGTCGCGCCGCTTTCCCGCATACCCGCGTACACCCGCGCATTTCCGCGTACGACAGTTAAGGATTCGCCATGCCCGCACGCATGAGACATGTCCGCGCCATCGCCGTGGTGATGGGCTGCGCCTCACTGGCCCTCGCCGTGAGCCTCCCCGCCCAGGCCGCCTCCCACCACGGCAGGGGAATCGATCGCGCAGTGCTTCCCTCCGGCGACGGCTGGGCCGCCTCCGAGGGCTCCACCACGGGCGGCGCCGCGGCCACCCCCGACCACGTCTACACCGTGTCCAACCGGGCCGAGCTCATCGCCGCCTTCGAGGACGCGGGCGACGCTCCGAAGATCGTCAGGATCGCCGGAACCGTCCACGGCAACTCCGATGCCGCCGGCACCCCGATCGGCTGCGAGGCGTACCAGCAGGACGGCTACACGCTGGAGAAGTACCTCGCCGCCTACGACCCGGCCGTCTGGGGCACCGAAGAGGTCCCGTCGGGCCCGCTGGAGGACGCCCGCGTCGCGTCGGCGAAGCTGCAGGCCGCCGCGGTCAACGTGAACGTCCCGTCCAACACCACGCTCGTCGGCGTCGGCAAGGACGCCACGATCATCGGCGCCAGCCTCCAGGTGAAGAACGTCTCCAACGTCATCGTCCGCAACATCTCCTTCGAGGACACCTACGACTGCTTCCCCCAGTGGGACCCCACCGACGGTGACAAGGGCGCCTGGAACTCCGAGTACGACAACCTCGTCGTCTACGGCTCCAGCCACGTCTGGGTCGACCACAACACCTTCAGCGACGGCGACCGCCCCGACGCCGACCAGCCCTCGTACTTCGGCCAGATCTACCAGCAGCACGACGGCCTCTTCGACATCGTGCGCGGTGCCGACCTCGTCACCGTGTCGTGGAACGTCCTCAAGGACCACGACAAGACCATGCTCATCGGCAACAGCGACGGCGCCGGGGCGAGCGACCGGGGCAGGCTCCGCGTGACGCTGCACCACAACCTCTTCAAGGACGTGAAGGAGCGCGCGCCCCGCGTCCGCTTCGGCCAGGTCGACTCGTACAACAACCACTTCGTCGCCACCGAGGGCGCCGCCTACGGCTACACCTACGGCATCGGCGCCGAGTCCGAGCTCGTCGCGGAGCACAACGCCTTCACCGTGCCCGCCGGCTTCGACAAGGCCACCATCCTCAAGAAGTGGTCCGAGTCCTCCCTCACGGCGGAGGACAACTACGTCAACGGGCGGAAGACCGACCTGATCGCCGTGCACAACGCGGGCGTGCCCGCCGAGCAGCTCACCGAGGGCGCCGGCTGGACCCCGACGCTGCGCACGAAGACCGACAGCCCGCGCGCCGTCCCCGGCCTGGTGGACCACAAGGCGGGAGCCGGCAAGGCACCCGGCTGCTGAGCTCACCCGAACCGGGCCGGAGCGGCACCGCACCTCTCCAGCACCCCGGAGAGCGCCGCTCCGGCCCCACCACCCCGCAAAGGAGTACCGCCATGCCCAGCAGACGCAGTGCGCTGACCCTGCTCGCGGGTGCGGGCGCCGCCCTCGCCCTCGGCACACCCGCCGCCCACGCCCGGCCCACGCACCCCCGCCCCTTCGGCCGTTACGGTTCGCCGTCCCGGCGGCTCGACGCCCTGACGCTGTACGTCGACCCGCACGGCAGGGGCGACCACACCGACGTGCAGTCCGCCGTCGACGCCGCATCCGGCACCGGCCACACCCTGGTGCTCGCCCCCGGTACCTACCGCGGCAGGGTCCTCGTCACCGCCGCCCGGGCGGAGCTCACGCTGATCGGCGCGAGCGGCGACCCCCGCGACACGGTCGTCGTCCACGACACCGCGGCCGGTACGCCCAAGCCCGACGGGTCCGGCACCTACGGCACCAGCGGATCGGCCACCGTCACGGTCCAGGCCGCCGGTTTCACCGCCCGCGACGTGACCTTCGCCAACGACTGGCTGCGCTCCGACAACCCGGAGTACACCGGCACCCAGGCCGTCGCGATCAAGGTGCAGGGCGACCGCTCGGCGTTCTACGGCTGCCGGTTCCTCGGCCACCAGGACACCCTGTACGCCGACTCCCTCGCCCTCACCTCATTCGCCCGCCAGTACTACCGCGACTGCTACGTGGAAGGAGACGTCGACTTCGTCTTCGGCCGCGCCACCGCCGTCTACGACCGCTGCTACTTCCGCACCCTGACGCGCACCGACCTCGCCTCGGCCCCTTACGGCTTCGTCTTCGCGCCCAGCACCGCCGGGGCCAACCCGCGCGGCTATCTGGTCCTGCGTTCCCGGGTCACCAGCACCGCCCCCGACGCGTACTACAAGCTGGCCCGCCCCTGGGTGCCCTCCTCCGACCTCACCGCACACCCGATGCTCACAGTCCGCGACAGCCACCTCGGCGCGGGCATCGACGCGGTCACGCCGTACGGCACGATGTCCGCGGGCTTCCCCTGGCAGGACCAGCGCTTCGCCGAGTACCGCAACACCGGTCCCGGCGCGCGCATCACCGTCCCCGGGAACCGTCCGCAGTTGACCGCGTCCGAGGCCCGCGCGCACACGCCCGCCGACTGGCTGGGCGACTGGCGCCCTCACGCATGAACCTGGGGATCACCCAGCGGGTGCTCCCCGCCTTCTACGAGCGGCTCAGGGACGAACTCACGTTCCCGCTCTCCTGGGAGAGGTCCGAGACCCGTGACTTCCCGGCCTGGCGTGCGCAGGCGCGCGCCGTGGTCGGGGAGTCACTGCTCCAGCCGCTCGCTCCCGGTCCCGAGCCGTTCGACCCGGTGACCGTCGAGGAGTGCCCCGCCGGCCCGTACACCGCGCGCACCGTGGAGTTCGCCCTCAGCCGCTACGGGCGGGCGCGCGGCTCCCTGCTGGTGCCGCACGGGACGGGGCCCTTCCCCGCGGTGCTGATCCTGCACGACCACGGGGCCGAGTTCACGATCGGCCGGGAGAAGGCCGTACGGCCCAGGTCGGATCCGGACCGTCTCGCGTGCGCCGCGGCATGGGCGGACAAGCACTACGACGGCCGGTTCGTCGGCGACGAACTGGCCGCCCGCGGCTACGTCGTGCTCGCCGTGGACACGCTGGGCTGGGGAGACAGAGGCCCGCTCGCATACGAGGACCAGCAGGCCCTGGCCGCCAACCTCCTTCAACTGGGCACCTCGCCCGCCGGCCTCGCCGCCCACGAGGACATCCGGGCCGCGGCCTTCCTCGCCTCACTGCCCGAGGTGGACGGACTACGTGTCGGCGCACTGGGATTCTCCATGGGCGCCTACCGCGCCTGGCAGCTGTCCGCCCTGTCCGACGGAGTCCGGGCGGCGGCTGCCGTCTGCTGGATGACGGGGCTCAAGGAGATGATGGTGCCGGGCGACAACGCCCTGCGCGGCCAGTCCGCGTACTTCATGCTCCACCCGGGGCTGCACCGCCATCTCGACATCCCGGACGTGGCGTCACTCGCCGCCCCCAAGCCCGCCCTGTTCCACGCCGGCGGCCGGGACCACCTCTTCACGGCGGCCGGGGTGGAGGCGGCGTACGCGAAGCTGCGCGCGGTCTGGGAGTCGCAGGGAGCGGGCGACCGGCTCACCACCCGAGTCTGGCCGGACACCGGCCATGCCTTCACCTCCGCGATGCAGGCCGAGGTGTACACCTGGCTGGACACGTGGCTCGCCTGAGATCCGACGAGGTCCCGAGGCAACCGACCGACCCCTTCCAGCGCTCTATGTAAGGGGCACGCTTTCCCCACAGGCCCCTTCAGCACCACAACTGCACGACAAGCACAGCAGATACGGAGCGTTTCTCCTTGACTGCCATTCTGACCACGCGCAGAGCCGCAGCCGCCGTCGCCGGTGGCACACTGCTCGCACTCTCCCCACTGGTCGCCCAGGCCGCCGTGCCCGCCCAGCCCGAACCGACCGTCGCCGCCCTGGGCGCCGTGCTGGTGGACGGCGCGAGCGGCGAGACCGTCTACGGCAAGGAGGCGGACACCCCCCGCCCCATCGCCAGCACGGCGAAGATCATGACCGCCTCCGTGGTGCTCGACACCACGGGCGTCGACCTGGAGCGCCAGGTACCCGTCCAGCAGGAGTACCGCGACTACGTCACCGAGCACGGCTCCAGCACCGCGGACCTCCAGACCGGTGACAAGCTCACCGTCCGTCAGCTGCTCTACGCGTCCATGCTCCCTTCCGGCGCCGACGCCGCCTTCGCCCTCGCCGACACGTTCGGCACCGGCGCCACCAGCACCGAGCGGACCGCCTCGTTCATCTCGAAGATGAACGAGAAGGCCGACGAGCTCCACCTCGAGAAGACCGAGTTCGACTCGTTCGACGGTGTCGGGTCCGATGTCAGCACCCCCTCCGAGCTGGCGCAGCTGGCCCGGCACGCGATGCAGAACGACACCTTCCGCACAGTCGTGAAGGCCAAGGAGTACAAGGGCGACGCCCCCGCCGCGAACGGCCGGACGCGCACGTACACCTGGACCAACACGAACCAGCTGCTCGGCTCGTACGAGGGTGTCACCGGCATCAAGACCGGCACGACCACACCGGCGGGCGACTGCCTGGTGTTCTCGGCCACCCGTGGTGACAAGACCTTCATCGGGACGGTCCTGAACAGCACCGACCGGTACGCCGACGCGGCGCAGATCCTGGACTACGGGTTCGGTTCGAGCAGCGCCGAGACCATGCGGCTCCGTACGCTCCCCAAGGGGGCGCAGAGCGACTGACCGGGTCG
>NZ_JBHWZS010000437.1:0-5709 GCF_042728155.1 Streptomyces sp. NPDC060209 | reverse complement strand
GCGGGTGGGGAGCCGGGGTCCGCTATTCGATGACGAGCTCGACATCGATGTTCCCGCGCGTCGCCTTGGAGTAGGGGCAGTAGGCGTGCGTCGCCTCGACCAGGCGCCGGCCGGTCTCCCCCTCGAGCGCCTCAGGCAGCTCGACGCGCATGACGACCGCGAGGCCGAACCCCGAGTCGTCCTTGCCGATCGAGACCTCGGCCGTCACGGAGACGTCCTTGGTGTCGACCTTCATCTCGCGGGCGACCGAGCTCATCGCACTGGCGAAGCACGCGGCGTATCCGGCGGCGAAGAGCTGCTCCGGATTGGTGCCCTTCCCGTTGCCCCCGAGGGCCGGCGGCAGGGCGAGCGCGAGGTCGATGTGTCCGTCCGAGCTCACTGCCCGGCCTTCACGGCCGTTCGCGGTGGCGGCAGCGGTGTAGAGCGCGTCCATGGGGTGGCCTTCTCTCGTACGACGGTGACCGCGGACCGATCACCCCATGAGAATTGCACACAATTCAATTGCGCACAACTCAATGGTGGGCGGCAGGCTACCCTGGACTCATGACGCCGACACCGACCCCTGCTCCCGGCCTGACCGACCTGGCGGACACGGAGCTGCTCAAGCTGGACCACCAGGTCTGCTTCTCTCTGCAGGCGGCTTCCCGCGCGTTCGGCGGCGTCTACCGGGAGGCGCTCAGGGACCTCGGCCTCACCTACCCCCAGTACCTGGCGATGATGGTTCTGTGGGAGCACGGCCCACTGCCCGTCAAGACGATCGGCGAGCGGCTGCACCTGGACTCCGGAACGCTGTCGCCACTGCTGAAGAGGCTGGAATCAGCCGGTCTCGTCAGGCGTGAGCGCAGTCCCGAGGACGAGCGGTCGGTCACGGTCCACCTCACGGACGCCGGAGCGGAGCTCCACGAGCGCGCGCTGCCCGTCCCCCGGTCGATCCTCAGGGCCACGGGTCTGTCGGTCCAGGAGATTCTGGCCCTCCAGGAGACCCTGGGACGGCTCACCGCCTCCCTCAGCAAGGCCGGCTGACCCGGCCGGCTCCGCCGACACCTGCGGTTCGGAGTCGCCCGCACAGCGCTCGCACGAGTTCCGACGCCGAAATATGATGCAGGAACTATCGCAACGCGGAGCGGCCCATGAACCGGCGTCGAACTCCCCGATCGGCGAGCGCCGAGGACCTGCTCAGCACTCTGCAGCATCTGACTGCCCGTGCCCGGCAGGAGGTGGAGCTGCACCAGGCCCGCGTCGAGCTGGCCCAGGCCCTGCAACGCAACATGCTGCCCGCGACGCTGCCCGCCTTCCCCGGACTCCAGACCGCCGCCCGTTACGCTCCCGCGCGTGACGGGCTGGACATCGGCGGCGACTGGTACGACGGGTTCCTGTTGCCGGACGGGGCGCTCGGTCTGGCCATAGGCGACGTCCAGGGGCATGACGTGGAGGCGGCCGCATTCATGGGCCAGGTCCGGATCGCCATGCGCGCCATCGCCGGCTCGTCCTCCGATCCGGGTGAGGTGATGGGCCGCACCAACGATCTGATCATGTCGATGAATTCCACTCTCTTCGCGACGTGCTCGTTCCTCCGGCT
Organism: Streptomyces sp. NPDC060209; assembly: GCF_042728155.1. Taxonomy (NCBI): domain Bacteria; kingdom Bacillati; phylum Actinomycetota; class Actinomycetes; order Kitasatosporales; family Streptomycetaceae; genus Streptomyces; species Streptomyces sp. NPDC060209. The sequence continues at coordinate 4,130 of NZ_JBHWZS010000437.1, read as the reverse complement.
GGATCCGGACAGCCGGGAACTGCGGAGCGCCCGCGCGGGTCACGTCGCCTCCGTGTGGGCGACGGCCGACGGACGCTCAGGAATCACGGCCGACGCGGGCGGCCTTCCGCTCGGCATCGAGTCGCGTCAGCACTATCCCGTAGCCCGGCGCGACCTGGACGTCGCCGGTGCTTTCGTCCTGCTCACCGACGGGGTCATCGAAGGGCCCTCACTGGCGATCGACGACGGCCTGGACCGGATCAGACGCCTGGTGAGCGCCCACGTCGACGCCGATGCGGAGGAGCTGGCGGACGAAGTGCTCCAGGCCGCGGTCTTCACCGGCCACGAGGACGACGCGGCCGTCCTCGTACTGCGCCACGACGCCTCCGCAGGACCTGGGTGAGCACGGCTTCCTGCCGCGCGTGTCACAACGGCCCGCCGTGACGAGCGGTGTCTTATGAGATGCGTGATCCGCAGCGAGAAGACCAGACGCCGGGCCGTGCTCGTTCTGCAGATGCTGGGCATCACCGCCGCCTACTACGCGTCCGGACGGCTCGGTCTCCTCAGACAGGTCGAGGTGGAGAGCTCGGTCGTCACTCCTCTGTGGCCGCCCTCGGGAATCGCCGTGGCCTCGCTGCTGTACCTGGGTCTGCGGATCTGGCCCGCGATCGCACTCGGTGCTCTGCTCACCGTCCTGTCGATGAGCGACGGGCTCACGTTCTGGGGCCTCGCTGTCGCGACGGGCAGCACCGTGGCACCGGTGTGCTCCTACCTGGCTCTGCGCACGGTGGGGTTCCGTAAGGAGCTGGCGCGCCTGAGCGACGGGGTCGCCCTGGTCTTTCTGGGAGCCTTGGGCGGCATGGTCATCAGCGCCACCGCGGGCACGGGGGTCCAGGTGCTGAGCGGCGGTCTCTCCCTGGCCCAGTTCTGGCCGGTCTGGTCGGCGTGGTGGGCAGGCGACGCGATGGGCGTGCTCATGGTCACTCCACTGCTGCTCGTCCTGCACAAGGTGCGTATGCCCAGGCTCGACGACCGCTGGGCGGAGGCCTTGGCGCTCGCGGTCGTCGCGGCTGCGGCGACGGCTGTCGCGACCAGGAGTTCGCTGTCCATGATCTACCTCCTCTTCCCGGTGCTCGTCTGGGCGGCCCTCCGCTTCCAGCTGGCCGGCAGCGCCCCCTGCTCCCTCCTGATGTCCGTCATGGCGATCATCGCCGGAACCGACGGCGTGGGACCGTTCGCCGACCACTCGGTGCTCGAGGTCATGCTCAACCTGTGCGTTCTCAACGGCTGTGTGGCACTCACCGCGCTCCTGCTCGCGGCGATCGTGACCGAGCACAACAACATCCGCTACGAGACGGAGCTGGCGTGCGAGGAGCTGGCAGCCCTGGTGGAGGAACTCTCACCGCGGCCGTCGGCGGGGGGCTGGTCCGACGGGCCGCGGAGCGGGCGGGGCTAAGAACGCGGGAAGTGGTGCGCCAGGAAGTCGTTGCGGAACGTACCGGCGGGGTCGAGCCGTTCGGTCAGCCGCTCGAAGTCGGCGTAGTGCCCGTAGAGCTCCCGCAGGGTGCCGGGCGGGGTGGTGAAGACCTTGCCCCAGTGCGGCCTGGCCCCGAACGGGGCCAGGGCCTCCTCGATTGCCCCGAGGACGGGCGTGACCGCTGCGGTGTCGGGCACCCAGGTGAAGTGGAACGCGACGGAGTCCCGCCCCTGCGCCGGGCTGAGCCACAGGTCGTCGGCGGCGACGGTCCGGATCTCCCCGATCTGGAGCAGCGGCGAGATCTGCTGCCGGATCCGGTCGAGAGCCTCGAAGGCGGCCACTGCGTCGTGCCGGGCGACGAAGTACTCCGACTGCAGTTCCTCGCCGTTGCTCGGGGTGAATTCGAGGCGGAAGTGGGGCAGCCTGGCGTGCCAGGGCCCGGGGACACCCTGCTGCTCCGTGCAGTGCTCGGCCGCCACACCGGGGACCGGGTGCCTCGGCCCTTGCGCGAGCGTCGCGCCGTGCCACCGGTGCGGCATGACGCCGGGGCCGTCGCCCGCGACCCGCTGCTTGAGCCAGACCTGGTCGATCGGGCCGCCGTGCCAGCCGGTGAAGAGGCTCACGCTGTAAGCCTCGGACATCACCTCGTCGAACCGGCCGAGCAGCTGCTCCTGCGGAAGCCCTTCGTACACCCACTGCTGGACCTCGAACGCGGGCACGAGGTCGAGGGTCAGCCGGGTCACCACTCCGAGGGCGCCCAGGGAGACCACGGCACCGGCGAAGTCCGCGTCGCCCCGCTCCAGGGACATGATGCCGCCGTCCGCTGTGACGAACTCCAGAGCCCTGACAGCACCCGCCAGGGCTCGGTTCCCCACACCCGACCCGTGGGTGCCCGTCGCGCATGCTCCGGCCACGCTGATATGGGGCAGCGAGCCGAGGTTGTGCAGCGCGAAACCGCTTCGGTGGAGGGTGCCGGTCAGCTCCCCGAAGCGCAGACCGGCGCTCACCGTGGCGGTACGGGCCTCCTGGTCGATCTCGATGGAGCGGGGCAGCCCCGCGACGGATACGAGCGCGCCGTGGGTGTCGGCGACGGTGTTGAAGGAGTGGCCGGTGCCCAGCGCTCTGACGGCCGTCCCGGCGGACACCAGGTCCTGGAGCTCGGCGATCGAGGCGGGAGTGTGCAACTGCTTCGCGCCGAAGGTGATGTTGCCGGCCCAGTTCGTCTGGCGGGCGGACGGGGCGTGCGCCGAATGATCGATCATGCCTCCGGAGCTTACGCTCCGGCCTTCCTCGGGCTCAGCGCTTGCGTCCGACACCGCTGACCGCATGGCTCGACGGTGCGTCCTGTCCGTTCCGAACGGGGCCCGGGCGCCAGTCCGATGTCCTGACGACGCCCGGCTCGACCAATTCCAGCCCGTCGAAGAACGCGGCGATCCGGGCGGGGCTGCGGAGGTGGTAGGAACTCGCGGAATGCGCGTTGTACGCCTCGATCGCGCGGGTCATCGTGTCGCTGGTGTCCGTGCCGTCCGCGAGGGCGAGGAAGCTTCCGGACGGAAGCGCGGCGAGCAGACCGGCGACGAGGGCCCACGGGTCCTCGTCGTCGGGCAGCTGCCCCATGATGCCGAGCAGGGTCAGGCCGACGGGGCGGTGGAGGTCGAGGGTCCGGCCGGCCTCCTCGATGACGCGGCCGGTGTCGCGCACGTCCGCGTCGACGTAGGCGCACGCGCCCTCGGGAGTGCTGGTCAGCAGCGCACGGGCGTGCGTGAGCACCAGCGGGTCGTTGTCCACGTAAACGATCCGGGACTCCGGGGCCACCCACTGCGCGACCTCGTGCGTGTTGTTGGCCGTGGGCAGTCCCGTACCGATGTCGAGGAACTGCCGGATCCCCGCCTCCTCTGTCAGGAAACGGACGGCTCGGGCGAGGAAGGCACGCTGGTCACGCGCGATATCCGCGATGTCCGGGAAGGCCTTGAGGATCATCTCGCCGGCCTCGGCGTCCGCGGGGTAGTTGTCCTTGCCTCCGAGCAGGTAGTTCCACACACGCGCCGAGTGCGGGACGTCCGTCCTCAGCCGGTCGGCCGGTGGCTGTGGGTGATCGCTCATGTCGAAGCCTCACACACCGCGTGATGGCGGAGCCGGTACGCGCCCGGGCGTGGAGCTCAGTACGGCAGGGGGCGTCCGGACGGTGTTCGCAGGTCCAGCGGGGGCGGCCCCGTGGGGGGCTGCGGACGGCGGACGATCTGGATGCGGCCCACGGCCACCACCTCCTCCTGGTAACCCGGTATTTGCCCACCCAGACGCCCTTCACACGTCGAGCGCCCGTCGGACCACCGACGGCGCTCGCGGATGCGGACGCGGCGATGTGCGGTAACCCTGGACGAGCGGGGGGAAGCCGACGCGAGGAGGATCCGCCATGTCCGCGCTGGACAAGATCAAGAAAATGCTGAAGGGCCACGAGGACCAGGCCGGAAAGGGCGTCGACAAGGCCGGAGACATGGTCGACGACCGGACGCAGGGCAAGTACGGCAAGCATGTCGACACCGGCCAGGACAAGCTGAAGCAGCAGCTCGGCTCGGATCGCGACCCGGACAACCCGCCCCACTCCTGACCACGGAGAACCGCCGGCCCGCTGTTTGACCCTCATGCCGGTGCCGGGCCAGGTGGCGGCGTGGGC
>NZ_JBHWZS010000436.1:0-5745 GCF_042728155.1 Streptomyces sp. NPDC060209 | reverse complement strand
GGATTGTCCCCCGGCCGGAGCACCGGCCGGGGGACAGGGCGGGGCCGGCGCGCTCCTATCCACCCGCGGCGTGCGGGAACAGATCGACGAAGGGTGCGGTGGTCGCGGAGATGCCCCGGCCGAAGGGGGCGTCGAAGTCCCAGATCAGGAAGAGCAGGAATGCGATCAGGACACTGAAGAGGCCCGCCAGCAGCAATTCACGGAAGGTTCTGCGGATCTGGAGCGTGAAGATCAGTCCGACGGTGACCACGGCCCCGGTGATGAGGCCGAACCAGACGACTCCGGGCATGGTCGCGCCCGCGTTCTGCCCCCGGGCCCCCCGGGCGTCGTCCACGGCGGCCACCTGGTCCACCAGCGGCTGGTACGCCTGCCCCTCGTGGTCCGTTCGCGGCTTGTACTCCGTCACGTCGGCCCGTACCCGGTCGAGCAGCCTGGTGCCCTCCTCGGTGAGACTTCCGTGGTCCGTCATCGACCTCCATTCGTCGCCGACCACATGAGCCACGTAGGCGTCGACGTCAGCACGGATGCGGTCGCGGACCTCGACCGGGTAGACGGCCGACCGTGCGCTCACCTCGTGCAGCGCCTGAGCCTCCAGACGCACCGACTCCTGGGCGGCGCTACGGCCCTCCCAGACGCCGGCGATGGCCAGACCGAGAACAATCGCGTACACCACACCGATCATCATCGTCATGTACTCGATGACGTCCGGCGTCTCGGACGGATCGTCGTCATCTGCGATCCGACGGTTGCTCAGGACGGCGATGGTGAGGACGACGGCACAGGCCGACGCCATCGCAATGGTCAGAACAAGCCATTCCGACATGGCTTCCCTTCTTCGGTCAGCGGGACGAGCGGGGCCGCAGCACGGCCACGGCGAAGACGGCGGGCGCGGTGATCAGAAGGGTGAGTGAGACCAGCGAAGGCCCGGTACGGGGTGTCTTGCGGGGCGGCTTTCGGTAGGTCGGGAGTGCGACGGGTGCCGGGGCCGGTGGTGTGGGGCGCACGGTGGGCCGCGGCGGCGCGGGTTTCGCTTCCGGCGCGGGGGCAGGGGGTGGCGGTGGAGGTGGCGGCGGCGGAGGTGGTGGAGGCGGTGGAGGTGGAGGCGGTGGAGGTGGCGGGGGTGGAGGCGGAGGTGGCGGAGGTGGCGGGGGTGGTGGTGCGGGTTCGGGTTCCGGCTCGGGTTCGGCGATGACCGCACCGCACCGCCCCTCGCCCGCCACGGCGACGGACGAGCCGCCGTCCCCCTGCCCGATGGAGGCGACCGCGCAGTCGTCACCGACCGCCGGCAGCGGGACGGCGAGCAGCAGGAGCAGGGTGGCGGCCGTCAGCCGCCATATGCGTGATCCGTACACGCCGGGGAGCATGTTCCCCGCAGCCGTCGGACACGCGGAGCGAGGAGCTGATTCGCCTGATGGAGCGGACATTCGGCAATTCGCGTTTGCGCCCGTCGAAACTTTTTCGGACGCCCGTTGAACGCCGGGGCACCGGCCGGCCGTACCTAGGGCCACGAAAGGCGCGGACTCGCGTCCCGGACGGCAGAAGGACAACGGGAGTCGACATGAATACCTGGCGGAACGCCTCGCTCGCGGTGACGGCGGTGGCCCTGTTGGCGCTGACGACGGCGTGTGGTCAGGAGAAGGGCACCGCGTCCCCCAACGGCCAGGCCGTGGGAAACGCGGCTCCCGCAGCACAGCCGGCCGAGGGCGGCTACGGCTCGGACGCCGGCTACGGTTCCGACGCGGCCGCGGGGGCGGCATCGAAGGAAGCCGGACAACTCGCGGTGTGGGACAGCAAGAAGCTGGGCAAGGTACTGACCGACAGCGAGGGCTTCACGCTCTACCGGTTCGACAAGGACACCGCCGAACCGCCCGCGTCGAATTGCGACGGTGACTGTGCGAAGGCATGGCCCGCGGTGCCCGCACAGAACGCCGACGCCGCTGCGGGAACCGATGCGTCACTGATCGGCGAGGTCACGCGGACCGACGGAACCAAGCAGCTGACCGTCGGGGGCTGGCCGATGTACCGCTATGCCAAGGACACCGGGCCCGGTGACGCGAACGGGCAGGGTGTCGGCGGGACATGGTTCGCCGCCGCTCCGGACGGAAAGAAAGCGGCGGTGAACGCGGACGGACCCTCCGGCGGCGAGCAGGCCGACCTCGCCGGACTTTCGGTCCGCAAGGATCCGGAACTCGGAGACATCGTCGTCGACAAGCGCGGCATGACGGTTTACCGGTTCAAGAAGGACTCGGCGTGGCCGATGAAGTCCGCGTGCACGGGCGACTGCCTCAAGAAGTGGCCGGTCGTCGGTCCGGTGCCGAAGAATGACGTCGATGGTGTCACCACGAAGGGATTCGTCACCTTCAACCGTCCGGACGGCATCCAGCAGCAGTCGCTCGACTGCTGGCCCGTCTACACCTTCTCCGGTGACGCGAAGCCGGGAGACACCAACGGCCAAGGGGTCGGGGGGACATGGTACGCGGTCTCGCCCGAGGCGAAGCTGGTCGGAGCTCCCAAGTAGCGCCCAGGAAACCCCCGGTGGTACCGGTCCGTCGCCGATTGCGTACACGCAGCGACGGGCCGGCGCACATGCCTCCGGTGTGTGACCAATAACGGATCTCTAATTTCCGTTTCCACTCGCTCTCTTGGCGGTCGATCAGTAGCCTCTGGTCAACACTGACCATGAACATGGCCGGATCGCCGTGGCGACTTGTTGGAGACATCGATGGAGCGTCCCGCCTGGGCACCGCAGGGCATAGACATCTCGGTGCCGAGCGTGTCTCGCATGTACGACTTCTATCTGGGCGGTTCGCACAATTTCGAGGTTGACAGGGAAGCGGCCCGTAAGGCCATGGAGTTCATGCCGGGCCTGCCCAAGGTCATGCAGGCGAATCGCGCCTTTATGCGGCGGGCCGTGCACCATGCCACCACGCTGGGCGTCAATCAGTTCCTGGACATAGGTTCCGGCATACCGACCTTCGGCAATGTTCATGAAGTCGCCCAGGCCGCCGATCCCGAGGCCCGGATCGCCTATGTCGACCACGACTCGGTCGCGGTCGCACACAGTCAGGCGGTGCTCGAGGGCAACGATCGGGCCGTCATCGCCGCCGCGGACCTGCGCAAGCCCAAGGACATCCTGGAGAACCCGGAGATCAACGGCCTCCTCGACCTGGACAAGCCGGTGGCCCTGCTCCTGGTTGCGGTGCTCCACTTCATCGAGGACGCCGACGATCCGTACGAGGCGGTCGCCGAACTGCGCGACGCACTGGCTCCCGGCAGCCTGCTGGTCCTGACCCACGCCTCGTACGAGGGCATCCCGCTCACCCAGGAGGAGGCGGGCGGGACGGTCGGTGTCTACCGAACCATCCGCAATCCGCTGATCATGCGATCGCGCACGGAGATCAGCCGCTTCTTCGAGGGTTACGAGATGGTCGAGCCCGGGCTCGTCTCCATGCCCGAGTGGCGGCCCGAGTCCCCCGAGGCACTGGCACAGGAAGATCCGTTCGCCTTCTCGGGCTTCGCCGGGGTTGGGCGCAAGGCGTGAGCATTCCCTCTCAGTCGTCCGGCGCGCCGGACGCGGAACCCGACGGTCCCGAGGGTCGGCTCCGGAGATTCGCCACCATCTGGAGCCGGGCGATCTTCCCGTCCACGGCAACCTCCCTCAGCCGCCCGGAGTTCGAGGAACATCTGCTGCCGCTCGCCCGGGAGCTCAGCGACATCCTTCACACACGGATCTTCGACGCGACGCCCGCGCACCGCGTCGGAGCCGGGCTGGTCGCCGCGCACTGCACGGATCCCGACGCCCTGAGCTCCACACTCGGCGTCGTCGACTCCTACCTGGTCCTCTACTGCGGCGGCAACGGGCCGGTGGAGCTCTCGACCGAGGACAGCAGAGCCCGCTGCGCCCGGATCCAGCACGCGCTCGCCGGCGGTTTCACCCAGGCACTGCGCGAACGGACGCTCGCCGAGCAGGAAGCCATCGCCCGCTCGGCGCTCACCGCCCGCTCGCACGCCGAACAGGCCCTGCACGCCACCGAGGCACGCTTCCGCGCCGTCTTCAAGGACGCCGCCGTCGGGATCGGTATCGCGGATCTCGAAGGGAACATCCTGGAGATCAACGACACCCTGACCAGGATGTTCGGCGGCCTCGAGAACCACGTCCGCAGTCACAAGGTGAACGAGTGGGTGCACCCCGAGGACTCGCCGCACGTGTGGAAGTACTACGACGAACTGGTACGCGGCGAGCGCGAGCACTACAGCGTCGAGAAGCCGTACTACCGCAACGACGGCACCGTCCTGTGGACCAACCTCACGGTGTCGCTGCTGCGGGACGCGGAGGGCCGGCCGGAGTACCAGCTCGCCCTCATGGAGGACACCACCGAGCGTCGGCTGCTCAATCTGCGGCTGCGCTACGAGGCCACCCACGACGCGCTCACCGGCCTGCCCAACCGGACGCTGTTCTTCGAACGCCTTGAGAAGGCCCTCGCGCCCAGGGAAGGCATGCGCTTCGGGCTCTGCTATCTCGACCTCGACGGCTTCAAGGCGATCAACGACAGCCTGGGCCACGCGGCGGGGGACCGGCTGCTGGTCGAGGTCGCCGACCGGCTGCAGAGCTGCGCTACCGCCCCCGGCGAGATGGTCGCGCGACTCGGCGGAGACGAGTTCGTGGCTCTCACCACGGGACCGCGTACCCAGGACGAGGTCCACGAGCTGGCCGGACGCATCCTCTCGGCGCTCGCCACGCCCGTACGTCTCGACGGCCGTGAGCTGACGGTGCGCGGATCCATCGGCGTCGTCGAAGGCCCGTCGGGTGAACGCACCGCCGCCGAGGTGCTGCGCAGCGCCGACATCACGATGTACCGGGCCAAGGCGGCGGGCGGGAACCGCTTCGCGCTCGCCGACGCCGAGGCGGACGCCCGCGCCATCACCCGCCATGGACTGACCACGGCGCTGCCGACGGCACTCGACCGCGGCGAGTTCTTCATCGAGTACCAGCCGCTGGTGCACCTCGGGGACGGCAGCGTGCACGGTGCCGAGGCGCTGGTGCGCTGGTGCCATCCCCAGCACGGGGTGCTCGGCCCGGACCGGTTCATCCCGCTCGCCGAGCACACCGGGCTGATCGTGCCGCTCGGCCGCTGGGTCCTGGAGGAGTCCGTCCGGCAGGCGAACTTCTGGCAGGAACGGCACACCGACGGCGGCCCCCTGCGGATCAACGTCAACCTCTCTCCGACCCAGCTGCACCACCCCAGCCTCGTCGCCGAGACCGTCGACGTGCTGGAACGCTCCGGTCTGGAGCCCGGAGCCCTCTGCCTGGAGGTCACCGAGTCCGCGCTGATCGGCGCTGACGACGATCTGCTCAAGCCGCTGCGCCAGTTGGCGGAGATGGGCGTCGACATCGCGCTGGACGACTTCGGCACCGGCTACTCGAATCTGGCGAACCTGCGCCGGCTGCCGGTGAGCGTGCTCAAGCTGGACCGTTCCTTCACCCAGGGCATGCAGCACCACCCGGCCGACCCGGTCGACCTGAAGATCGTCGAGGGCATCGTCTCGCTCGCCCACAGCCTGGACCTCGCGGTCACCGTGGAGGGTGTCGAGACCGGCGCCCAGGCCGAGCAGCTGCGACAGCTCGGCTGCGACACCGCCCAGGGCTGGTACTACGCGCGACCGGGTGCGCCCGACCGCATCCACTCGCTGCTGCTGGCGGACGCGGTCTGACGGCTCCTTCCTCAGCCGCCGGCCGGGCGGGGC
>NZ_JBHWZS010000435.1:0-5775 GCF_042728155.1 Streptomyces sp. NPDC060209 | reverse complement strand
GGCGGGCGCTGTCCCCGCAGAGCCTCCCGGCCTGCCGCGGCCCCCCGCAACCCCTACCCCCCGGCGGCCCCGGCACATTCCAGTGCCGGGGCCGCGCGCCGTTCCGGAACCCCTCGGCAGTAAGGGCCGACTTAGGGGGTTGGTTAGGGGAAGACCCGGCCTTCCGCGCGACAAGACTGAGCATGCGAACGACATTATGCCGGGCGGTTCTGTGAGCTCTGCTCGCATTTCGCCTTCGCCCCGAACGGTGCCCTGTGCATGGCCGCCCGTGGCGCCGAACACGGTATGCCGCACGTGGTGCCGTACGCCGGCGTAATTGTCGAGGCGTTCCACGCTATCAAGGGATGTGAAGGCAATGTTGCGCACGGAGCTCATTCGACCGCTGCCCGAACTGCTGGCGGAGCACGCCCGTGAATTCGGTGACAAGGTCGCATTCCGGGACTCCGTACGGAGCGTGACGTACGCCGAACTCGAACTGCGCACCCGGCACCTCGCCGGACACCTCGCCGAACGCCGTCTGCACCCCGGTGACCGGGCGGCCATCCTGCTGGGCAACAGCGTGGAGACCGTGGAGAGCTACCTGGCCCTCACCCGGGCCGGGGTCATCGGGGTACCCCTGAACCCGCGAGTCACCGAGGCGGAGCTGACCTACCTCCTCGACGACAGCGGCGCCCGCGCCGTGATCACGGATCCTGCCCGCGCGGAGCAGCTGGCCGCGCTCCTGGGCAGCCGTACCGACCTGAGGATCCTGGTCACGGGCGACCTGGGCGTGCCCGCCGGCGCCGATTCGTTCGAGGAACTCGCCTCCACGGCACCGGCGACACCCGCCCGGGACGACCTCGGCCTCGACGACCCCGCGTGGATGCTCTACACCTCCGGTACGACGGGACGCCCCAAAGGCGTCCTGTCCACCCAGCGCAACTGCCTCTGGTCCGTGGCCGCCTGCTACGTACCCATCCCCGCGCTCAGCGCGGACGACCGGGTCCTCTGGCCCCTGCCCCTCTTCCACAGCCTCTCCCACATCGTGTGCGTCCTGGGCGTGACAGCGGTCGGCGCCACCGCACGCATCGTCGACGGATTCGCCGCCGCCGACGTACTCGACGCCCTGCGCGAGGAATCCTCGACCTTCCTGGCCGGGGTCCCCACGATGTACCACCAACTGGTCCGCGCCGCACAGGAGGAGGGGTTCGACGCCCCCGATCTCCGCATGTGCCTCGTCGGCGGGGCCGTCACCACCGCGGCGCTGCGCCGGTCCTTCGAGGAGGCGTTCGCCGCACCCCTGCTGGACGCCTACGGCAGCACCGAGACCTGCGGCTCCATCACCGTCAACTGGCCCACCGGCGCCCGGGTCGAAGGCTCCTGCGGGCTGCCCGTACCGGGCCTGGGCGTGCGCATCGTGGACCCGGAGACCGGCCTGGACGCCACGGAGGGCGAAGAGGGCGAGGTCTGGGTCCGGGGACCGAGCGTCATGCTCGGCTACCACAACCAGCCGGAAGCCACCGCGGAAGCCCTGCGGGACGGCTGGTACCACACCGGCGATCTGGCCCGGCGGGACGGCTCCGGCTACTTCACCATCACCGGCCGCATCAAGGAACTCATCATCCGCGGAGGAGAGAACATCCACCCCGGAGAGGTCGAGGAGGTCCTGCGCTCCGTCCCCGGCGTCGCCGACGTCGCCGTCGTGGGCAAGCCCCACGACGTCCTCGGCGAAGTTCCCGTGGCCTTCCTCGTACCCGGCACGGAGGGCATCGACCCCGAGGCGCTCCTCACCGCCTGCCGTGACCGGCTGTCCTACTTCAAGGTGCCCGAGGAGCTCTACGAGATCGACCGGATCCCCCGCACCGCATCCGGCAAGATCACCCGCCATGTGCTGCTCGAACGCCCCGCCCGGCTGCGCGCCGCCAACGGAAGCCACTACGAGCAGCTCTTCCGGCTCGACTGGATCCCCCTCTCCTCCGTCCCCGCACCGCAGCCGCCCGCCCGGAACTGGGCCGTCATCGGGGCCGACGCCTTCGGCGTCACCGACCATCTGCGGGGGCTCGGACAGACCGTCGACCAGCACCCGACGCTCGACGCGCTGCAAGGCGCCGCCGGCACCGACGCCCACGTCCCTGACGTCGTCGTTCTGTCCTGCGGAGCCGGAGTCCGCAGGTCCGCACCGCTCCCCGAAGCGGTGCAGAACACCGTCCGCGTACTCACCGGGCAGCTGGAGGCCTGGCTGGCGGACGTCCGGACCACGGCCTCCACCCTCGTCATCGCCACCCGAGGGGCCGTCGCCGTAGGTGCCGAGGACGACGTCACCGACCTGATCCAGGCTCCGCTGTGGGGCGTCGTCCGCAGCGCCCAGACCTCACACCCCGGCCGGCTCGTCCTCATCGACCTGGACATCGACGACGACCCGGCGCCCGCCCTGGCCGACGCCGTGGCCTCGGGAGAGCCCCAGATCGTCGTACGTTCAGGGGTCCCCCTGCGTCCCAGGGCCTCACGGGTGTCCGCCGTCGCCGACCCCGAGCAGCCCGCCGCCTTCGACTCCGGGCGTACGGTGCTGGTCACCGGCGCCGACGGCCCGACCGCCGCCGCCGTGGCCCGTCACCTCGTCGGCGGACACGGAGTCCGTCGTCTGCTCCTCATCAGCGAGCGCGGCGCAGCCGACCGCACCGCCGCCGCTCTCGCGGCCGAACTGACCGCGCGCGGCGCCGAGGTGACGCTCTCCGCCTGCGACATCGCCGACCGGGAGGACCTCGCCACCCTGCTGGCCCGAACCGGGCACCGGCCGAACGCCGTCGTCCACACACCGGGCGCCGTCGCCCGCGAGCTCAAGGCCACTCTGGATGGCGCGCTCAACCTCCACGAACTCACCGTGGGCACCGACCTGTCCGCATTCGTGGTCTATTCGTCGGCCACCGGCGCACTCGGCTCCGCCGAGCACAGCGACGAGGCGGCGGCCGGCGTCTTCCTCGACGCCCTCGTGCAGCACCGCGCCGCCCGCGGTCTTCCCGCGCTCTCCCTGCGCACCGGCCCGTTCGAAGGAGACGGCCGGGCGGCTCCGGCAGGACTCGGGCGGCTCACCGAACAGCAGAGCACCGCCATGTTCGACGCCGCGCACCTCGCCGACCGGACATCGCTCATCGTCATGCGGCTGGACAACGAGACCCTCGGCGGCGCCACCTTGGACCCGTCGACGATCGCGCCGCCCCTGCGCGGCCTGATCGACGCCCCCGCCCGCAACTCCGCACCGGACAACGCGACGTCCGCGGAGCTGCGCCGACGGCTCGCCGGCCTCACCGAGGCCGACCAGGACCGTCTCCTGCTCGACCTCGTACGCGGCGAGGTCGGCCAGGTGCACCAGGACCCGGGCGGTACCGCGCGGGCCGACCGGCCGTTCAAGGACCTCGGATTCACGTCGCTCACCGCCGTCGAGCTCCGCAACCGCCTCACCACGTCCACCGGCCTGCACCTCCCGGTCACCCTGGCCTTCGACCACCCGACCCCCGCCGCCGTCGCCCGCCACCTCCGCGTCCGCCTGCTCGGAGGCCACCGGCCGGGGCGCACCGCAGCCTCCGCACCCGCGGTCCGGGCGCGCCGCACGGACCCGGCCGACGACCCCATCGCCATCGTGGGGATGGGCTGCCGGCTGCCGGGCGGAGTCACGTCCCCCGACCAGCTGTGGCGGCTGGTATCCGACGGCGTGGACGCGATCTCCCCCTTCCCCGCCGACCGGGGCTGGGACCTGGACGCCCTGTACGACCCGGATCCCGACCGGGCCGGCACGTCGTACGTCAGACACGGTGGCTTCCTGCACGACGCGGGCTCCTTCGACGCGGGATTCTTCGACATATCGCCGCGTGAGGCGCTGGCGATGGACCCGCAGCAGCGGTTGCTGCTGGAGGTGTCGTGGGAGGTGTTCGAGCGGGCGGGCATCGATCCGACCTCGCTGCACGGCAGCAAGGTCGGCGTCTACACCGGCGTGATGTACCACGACTACGCCAGCGGACTCTCCCGCGTCCCGGACGGCCTCGAGGGCTACCTCGGCACGGGCAACGCGGGCAGTGTCGCCTCCGGCCGCGTCGCGTACACCCTCGGCCTGGAGGGCCCTGCCGTCACGGTGGACACGGCGTGCTCGTCGTCGCTGGTGGCGTTGCATCTGGCGGCGCAGGCCCTGACCAACGGTGAGTGCACGATGGCCCTCGCCGGTGGTGTGGCCGTGATGTCCCGGCCCACCTCCTTCGTGGAGTTCTCCCGGCAGCGTGCCCTGGCGGCCGACGGCCGCTGCAAGCCCTACGCCGACGGCGCCGACGGCACCGCCTGGTCCGAAGGGGCCGGGGTACTGCTCCTGGAGCGGCTGTCGGATGCGCGGCGGCTGGGTCATGAGGTGCTGGCGGTGGTGCGGGGGTCGGCGGTCAACCAGGACGGCGCGTCCAACGGACTGACGGCACCTAACGGACCCTCGCAGGAGCGGGTGATCCGAGAGGCACTCGCCGGCGCGCAGCTGTCGGCCACGGATGTCGATGCGGTGGAGGGCCACGGGACCGGGACGACGTTGGGTGACCCGATCGAGGCGCAGGCGCTGCTGGCGACGTACGGCCAGGGCCGTGCGCAGGACCAGCCGCTCTGGCTGGGGTCGTTGAAGTCCAACATCGGGCACGCCCAGGCTGCGGCGGGTGCTGCGGGGATCATCAAGATGGTGCAGGCGATCCGGCATGGTGTGTTGCCGAGGACGCTGCATGTGGATGAACCGTCGTCGAAGGTGGACTGGTCGTCGGGGGCTGTGGAGCTGTTGACGGAGTCCAGGTCGTGGCCGGAGGTCGACCGTCCGCGCAGGGCTGGCGTGTCCTCGTTCGGGGTGAGTGGGACGAACGCCCACGTGATCCTGGAGCAGGCTCCCGTGCTCACGTCCGGGGAGCCGCAGGACACAGCACCCACGTCCGAGCCCACGGCCGTGCCGTGGGTGGTGTCGGCCCGCACAGCGGACGCCCTACGAGCCCAGGCCGAGCGGCTCCGGGACTTCGCCGGGCGTCCGGGCGTGGGCCTTGCTGAGGTGGGTCATTCGCTTGCTGTGGGGCGGGCGGGTCTGGAGCACCGGGCGGTGGTGGTTGCTGGGGATCGTGGTGGTGTGTTGGCGGGTGTGTCGGCGTTGGCCCGGGGTGATGTTGCTGGTGGGTCGGTGGTGTCGGGTGTGGCGGATGTGTCGGGTCGGTCGGTGTTCGTGTTTCCGGGTCAGGGTTCGCAGTGGGTGGGGATGGGCCGGGATCTGCTGGATTCCTCGCCGGTGTTCGCGCGGGTGCTGACGGAGGTCAGTGGTGTGCTGGGTGGGGTGAGTGGGTGGTCGGTTCTGGATGTGGTGCGGGGTGTGGAGGGTGCTGCGTCGTTGGACCGGGTGGATGTGGTGCAGCCGGTGTCGTTCGCGGTGATGGTGGCGTTGGCTCGGGTGTGGGAGTCGTTCGGGGTGCGTCCGGATGCGGTGGTGGGGCATTCGCAGGGTGAGATCGCGGCGGCGCATGTGGCGGGTGTTCTGTCGTTGGAGGACGCGGCCCGGGTCGTGGTGTTGCGCAGCCGTGCGATCGCGGGTGGTCTGGCCGGCCGCGGCGGGATGGTGTCAGTGGCTCTTCCCGTGGACCGGGTGGGTGAACGCCTCGGCTCCGGGGTGGAACTCGCAGCGGTCAACGGCCCGTCATCGGTCGTCGTGGCGGGTGACCCCGATGCGCTGGATCAGCTCATTGCCGCGTATGAGTCCGAGGGCGTCCGGGTTCGTCGGGTTCCGGTGGACTACGCGTC
>NZ_JBHWZS010000434.1:0-5861 GCF_042728155.1 Streptomyces sp. NPDC060209 | reverse complement strand
AGGTCCAGGACGGCGACCGGGTTCCGGTGGTGCTACGCGGCGCTCTCCTGCTCGCGCTCCACCTGCTCGTTCCACTCGCGCTTGACCGCGCGCCACGCGTCGTCGTTCTGGCCGAGGCGCCAGTAACCCGAGATCGACAGCTGCTGGAGCGGGATGCCGCGCTCCAGGCGCAGGTGGCGCCGTATCTCCTTCACGAAGCCCGCCTCGCCGTGGATGAAGGCCTGTACCTCGCCCTCGGGGAACTCCAGTCCCCTCACCGCCGCGACGAGAGCCTCGCCGACCGGTCGGTCGCCGCGGTGCAGCCAGGTCACCGAGACGCCGTCCGGCGCCACCAGCTTCTGCTCCTCCGAGGAATCCGGGACCTCCACGAACGCGTGCACGAGCGCGCCCTGCGGCATGTGCTCCAGCGAAGCGGCGATCGCGGGCAGGGCGCTCTCGTCGCCCACCAGCAGGTGCCAGTCGGCCGAGGGCTCCGGCACGTAACCGCCGCCGGGTCCCAGGAAGGTCACCTGGTCGCCGCGCTGCGCCCGTGCGGCCCAGGGGCCCGCCAGGCCCTCGTCGCCGTGCACCACGAAATCGACCGCGAGCTCACGGGTGCCGGGGTCCCAGGAGCGCACCGTGTACGTGCGGGTGGTGGGCCACAGCTCGCGCGGGTACTCCTCGCGGATCGCGGCCATGTCGAAGGGGTGGCTGTAGTCCGCACCCTCCGGCGCGAAGCACAGCTTGATGTAGTGGTCGGTGTATCCCCCGAGGGCGAAGCCGGCCAGGCCGTCGCCACCGAGGACCACGCGCACCATGTGCGGGGTGATCTGCTCGGTGCGCAGAACCTGCGCCCCCTGCGCCTTGGGTGTCCGGCGTTGCGGCCGCTCTGCCACGAGGTTCTCCCTGCTCTGGGCATATATGAGGTTCTACGCACTTAGGCTTACCTAAGCTAGCACCTTCATGTCTGGAGCGTCAGAAGCAGGCGCTGCAGGGCGTTCCCCAGGCCCCACCGCGTTGCGAGGGCCTCAAGCGCCGCCGGGTCGCGCGGTTCGCGGGGGAGCGAGGGGTCAAAGTCGGGCAGGGGCACGTCGCCGGCGACACGGACGACCTTCGGGGCGACCGCCACGTAGTCCCGTGCCTCGTCCAGACGCTTGCGCTGGGAGGGGGTCAGCCGGGCGGCGGGATCGTCCACCGCGGCCATGATCCCGGCCAGGTCGCCGAAGGCGTCCAGCAGCTTCGCCGCCGTCTTCTCGCCGATACCGGGAACCCCCGGCAGCCCGTCGCTCGGATCGCCGCGCAGCAGGGCCAGGTCGACGTATCCGCCGCCGTCCACGCCGTACTTCCCGCGCAGCCAGGCCTCGTCCGTCACCTGGAGCGTGCCCACGCCCTTCAGCGGGTAGAGCACCCGCACCCGGCGGGCGTCGTCGACCAGCTGGTACAGATCGCGGTCCCCGGTCACGATGTCCACCGGGCCCGTGGCGCGCCCGGCCAGCGTGCCGATCACGTCGTCCGCCTCGTACGGGGCGACGCCCACCCGGGCGATGCCGAGCGCGTCCAGCACGGCCTCGATCACCGGGACCTGCGGGGAGAGGGTGTCGGGGACCTCCTCCTCGTCGGGAACGCCCTCGGTGGTCTCGACGGCCACCCGGTGGGCCTTGTAGGTCGGGATCAGGTCGACCCGCCACTGCGGGCGCCAGTCGGCGTCCATGCAGGCCACCAGGTCGTCCGGCCGGTGGTCCTGCACGAGCCGGGCGATGAAGTCGAGCAGGCCGCGCACGGCGTTCACCGGGGTGCCGTCCGGTGCGCGCACCGAGTCCGGGACGCCGAAATAGGCGCGGAAGTAGAGGGAAGCGGTGTCGAGGAGCATCAGGCGTCGCGTCACACCCCGATGATGCCGCACCCCACCGACACGGCCGCGGTCGGTGAGCGTGCGGTTCCCGGATTCATGGCTTTCCTGGGTGAGCTGGATCACACACGTGTTTGGGTCGCGTAAGTGAGGGCAGGCGCGGCACCGGAGCGGACCACGTCCATTTTTCAACCAATGGCACGTGCTCTGCGGACCGAATCCGCACCGCTCCACGGTCTGCCGAAGGGGGTGGCAGACCGTTTTCGGTTCAACGCGTGAGGTGTATGTGTCAAGGCTGCAAGCTGAGCACTTGTACAAAGTGTTCGGCAGACGACCCGATCAAGCCGTGCAGAAGCTCGAGGACGGTACCCACCGCGACGAGCTGCGCGCCGACGGAACGACCGCAGCGGTGATCGACGCCTCGTTCACCGTGGAACCGGGCCAGATCTTCGTCGTCATGGGACTCTCCGGATCCGGGAAGTCCACCCTGCTGCGGATGCTCAACGGTCTGCTGGAACCCACCGCCGGACGCGTGCTGTTCGACGGGCAGGACCTGACGGCCCTGAGCCCCCGTGAGCTGCGCAACGTTCGCTCCACCAAGATCAGCATGGTCTTCCAGCACTTCGCGCTCTTTCCCCACCGGAGCGTGCTCGAGAACGCCGCGTACGGCCTGGAGGTCCAGGGCGTCCCGCGTGTCGAGCGGGAGGAGCGCGCCGCCCAGGCGCTGGAGATGACCGGCCTCGCCGGCTGGGAGAAGTCCTGGCCCGACGAGCTGTCCGGCGGCATGCAGCAGCGTGTGGGCCTGGCCCGCGCGCTCGCCACCGACGCCGACCTGCTGCTGATGGACGAGTCCTTCAGCGCGCTCGACCCGCTGATCCGCCGCGACATGCAGGACCAGCTCCTGGAACTGCAGAAGCGGCTGAAGAAGACGATCGTCTTCATCACCCACGACCTCAACGAGGCCATGCGCCTCGGCGACCGCATCGCCGTGATGCGGGACGGCGAGATCGTCCAGCAGGGCACCGCCGAGGACATCCTCGTCCGGCCGTCCAACGACTACGTCGCGTCCTTCATCCAGGACGTCGACCGCTCCCGGGTGCTCACGGCGGGTTCGATCATGGAGGCACCCGAAGCGGGCCGCTCCCACAAGGACCTGCTGGCCGAGGCCCCCGCGACGGTGTCCTCGGAGACCCCCATCGCCGAGCTCTTCGCCCCCTGCTCCACCAGCGGGGCGGCCGTCGCCGTCACCGGTGAGGACGGCGGTCTCATAGGCGTCGTCCCGCGCGCCGCACTGCTCGCCGCGCTCGGCGAGGAACCGCAGGTCGAGGCCCAGGTTCCGGTCCAGCGCGAGGTCAAGAAGGTGATCGCCGGTGCCTAGGCTCTCCTTCGGTACATGGGTCGAGGACGCGGTCGACTGGCTCCAGTCGAACCTCACCTGGATCTTCGACTTCATCAAGACCGTGCTCGGCGGCATGTACGACGGTGTCAACGCCGTGCTCGGCGGCGGTGAGCCGCTGCTGGTGGCAGGGATCTTCGCCGTCATCGCGTTCTGGCTGCGCGGCGTGATCCCCGCCGTGGCCACCTTCGTGGGCTTCGCGCTCATCGACTCCCTCGCCCTCTGGGACGAGGCGATGGCCACCCTCTCGCTCGTGGTCGTGGCGGCGGTCATCACCATCGTGATCGCGGTGCCCACGGGCATCTGGGCGGCGCGCAACAACCGGGTCAGCTCCGCGCTGCGGCCGGTGCTCGACGTCATGCAGACGATGCCCGCCTTCGTCTACCTGATCCCCGGCGTCATGTTCTTCGGCGTCGGTGTCACCCCCGGCGTGATCGCCACCATCGTCTTCGCGATGCCGCCCGGCGTCCGGATGACCGAGCTCGGCATCCGCCAGGTCGACAGCGAGCTGGTCGAGGCCGCCGAGGCCTTCGGTACCACGCCCAAGCACACCCTGACCCGGGTGCAGCTGCCGCTCGCCCTGCCGACGATCATGGCCGGAATCAACCAGGTCATCATGCTGGCCCTGTCGATGGTCGTCATCGGCGGCATGGCCGGCGCCGGTGGCCTCGGCGAGAAGGTGTACGCGGCGATCACCCAGCTCCAGGTCGGCCTCGCCGCCGAGAGCGGTATCGCCGTCGTCATCCTGGCCATGTACCTGGACCGGATGACCGGCGCGCTCAACGAGCGGGTCTCCCCGCTCGGCCGCCGCGCCGCCGCCAAGGTCGCCGCCGGTGCGCGGCGCCTGAAGTTCGCGCACTACAAGCCGGGAACCGCCGTCGCGATGACCGGTGTCGTCGTCCTCGCGCTCGTCGCGGGCGGCCTCAACATCGCCGGTTCCGCCGACTCGAAGACCGAGCAGGCCGACAGCGCGAACGTCGGCAAGGGCCAGAAGATCAACATGGGGTACATCCCCTGGGACGAGGGCATCGCCTCCACGTACCTGTGGAAGGAGATCCTGGAGCAGCGCGGCTACGAGACCGGGATCACCCAGCTCGACGCCGGCCCGCTCTACTCCGGTGTCGCCCGCGGCGACATCGACTTCCAGACGGACTCCTGGCTGCCCACCACGCACAAGGACTACTGGGACAAGTACAGCGACCAGCTGGACGACCTCGGCGCCTGGTACGGGCCGACGTCGCTGGAGCTGACGGTTCCGTCGTACGTCAAGGGCATCGACTCGCTCGAGGACCTCAAGGGCCAGGGCAAGAAGTTCGACGGCAAGATCATCGGCATCGAGTCGAGCGCCGGGATGATGGGCACCCTCAACAAGAAGGTGCTCAAGGAGTACGGCCTGGAGGGCGAGTACGAGGTCGTCTCCTCCAGCACCTCCTCGATGCTCGCCGAGCTGAACGCCTCCATCAAGAAGAAGGAGCCGGTCGTGGTGACCCTGTGGTCGCCTCACTGGGCCTACGGCAAGCACGACCTGAAGAAGCTCAAGGACCCCAAGGGTGCCTGGGGCAAGGGTGAAGAGGTCCACACCGTCGCCCACAAGGGCTTCGCCGAGAAGGCGCCCGCCGTCGCCAAGTGGCTCAAGGACTTCAAGCTCAGCGAGAAGCAGCTCACGAGCCTCGAGAACGAGATCCAGAACGCCGGCCAGGGCGAGGAGCAGGACGGCGTCCGCAACTGGCTGAAGAAGAACCCCGGCCTCGTCGACAAGCTGGCCCCGGTGCCGGGCGGCGCGGGCGGCTCGCAGCAGGGCAAGGACGCGGGGAAGACCGTCAACATGGGGTACTTCCCGTGGGACGAGGCCATCGCCAGCACCTACCTCTGGCAGAACATGCTGGAGGACCGGGGCTACAAGACCTCGGTCAAGCAGCTCGACCCGGGCCCGCTGTACACCGGTCTCGCACAGGGTCAGCTCGACGTCCAGTTCGACTCCTGGCTGCCGACGACGCACAAGGACTACTGGAACCGTTACAAGGAGAACCTCACCGATCTCGGCGCCTGGTACGGGCCGACGTCGCTGGAGCTGACGGTTCCGTCGTACGTCAAGGGCATCGACTCGCTCGAGGACCTCAAGGGCCAGGGCAAGAAGTTCGACGGCAAGATCATCGGCATCGAGTCGAGCGCCGGGATGATGGGCACCCTCAACAAGAAGGTGCTCAAGGAGTACGGCCTCGAAGGTGAGTACGAGGTGGTCTCCTCCAGCACCTCGTCGATGCTGGCCGAGCTGAACCGGTCGATCAAGAAGAAGGAGCCGGTCGTGGTGACCCTGTGGTCGCCGCACTGGGCCTACGGCCAGCACGACCTGAAGAAGCTCAAGGACCCCAAGGGTGCCTGGGGCGAGGGCGAGCAGATCCATACGGTCGCCAAGAAGGACTTCGCCAAGGACTTCCCGGAGCTGACCGGCTGGCTGAAGGACTTCAAGCTCAGCGAGGCGCAGCTGGCCTCGCTGGAGGTGGAGATCCAGAAGGGCGGCGCCGGCAAGGAGAAGGAGTCCGCCCGCCGCTGGATGGACGCCAACCCGGACGTGGTGGCGAAGCTGGCGCCCGTCGGCAGCTGATCAGCCGATCCACGTACCCGTCACGGTGAAGG
>NZ_JBHWZS010000433.1:0-5892 GCF_042728155.1 Streptomyces sp. NPDC060209 | reverse complement strand
CCCCCCGTGGACGGTCGGGGCCGCTGCTGTTCCCCCGTGGTTCGTGCCGCAATCCACTCTTGAGCAGACGGTCCGGATCAACAAGGCTTGACCCTGTCCGGGACATGTCCCAATGGGCTCCGGAACCGGACCGTGCGGGCCGGACCAGACAGGGGGAGACAGCAGATGACGGGTGACGGCAGAAGTCCGGATCCTCAGGAGGCGCGGGGTCCCGCCGAGTTCGTCGAGCTGTTGCGCCGGCTCAAGGATGCCTCCGGGCTGACCTTCCGTGAACTGACGCAGCGGGCCGAAGCGGTGGGCGATGTGCTGCCGCGCTCCACGATCGCCAACATGCTGGCCCGTACGACCGTCCCCCGCGAGGAGCTGCTCGGCACGTTCGTACGCGCCTGCGGCTGCGGTCCCGCAGAGGTGGACAGCTGGCTGGCGGTCCGCAAGGAGATCGCGGTGCACGGGCGGCGCCTCGTGACGGTGGAGCCACGGTCGGCGGTGCCGGTGGTGCCGGTGGTGCCGGTGGTGCCGGTGGTGCCGGTGGAGCCGCGGGAGTCCGGAGCTTCCGTCGCGCCGGAACCCGGTCCGGAGCCGGAAGCCCCCGAGCCCGCCCGGAGCCGCCGCCCGATGCTCGTGGCCGTCGTCGCCGGAGTTGCCCTGGCGGTCGCGGCCGCCGCAGCGGTGACCGTCCTCCTGCCGGACGGCGGCGCGGCCCCGGAGGGCGGTGGGAGGAAGACCGCCGGGCCCGTCACCGCTCCGGCCGCGGGGCCCGTGCGCATACGGTCGGTCCGCACGGGACTCTGCCTGTCGGAGCGTCTCGGCCGCAAGAACGGAACGGTCTACCAGATGCCCTGCGTCACGGAAACCGTCCCGCAGTTCAGCCTGCTGCCCCTCGGATCCGGCACCTGGCGCCTGGCCACCGACCACCCCGACTACGGGGAGGGCTGCACCGGAGTCCTCCACGGGCTGACGGCCACCGGGACGCCCCTGGAGGACACCGGGTGCGGCCACCGCGGCCCCGCCGAGATCTTCCGGCTCGAACCGGTCGGTGATCCGGTGCGGGGCTACCGGATCCGGCCCGCCCACACCGACCTCTGTCTGGGCGCCCGGCACGGGAGCACGAAAGAGCTCGCCAAGGTGGTCCAGCTCGCCTGTGCGAAGGACGGGACGGACCAGCTGTACTCCTTCGACCCGGTGAGGAGCTGAGGCCGGCGGAAGGGCCCGTACCGGCTCAGATGCCCGCCGTCCGCCAGAACTCCTCGACCACCCGGTCCAGGAACTGCCGCCCAGCCTCGCCCGCCGTCCCGGTCCGGTCCCGGCCCGCGGTGTTCCAGCTCAGTGTCGACACCATCAGGGCCTGGTAGTCGGTGTGCAACTGCTCCAGCACGTCCTGGACCAGGATCCGGTCCAGCGGTACCAGCTTGTCCACCGGCCGAACGTATGCCTGCCAGCGGGTCGTGACCGCCCTGGTCAGCAGATCCGTCAGCTCGTCGTTCCGGCCTGTCGCCGTCAGGAACTGCGCCGCCGACATGTCCAGCGCGTCGCAGAGTGCCACGGCCTGGCGCTCGTTGCCGCGCCAGCGGCCCGAGTCCTCGATCCGCTGGTACGCGGAGCCCGTCATCCCGAGTGTCCGGGCCAGGTCGTCCACCGCCACGTCGCGGGCCAGCCGGTGCTCGCGCAAGGTGCTCGCGGCGGCCAGCAGTTCGCCCGGCGCGCACCACAGCACGCCGGCCAGCGCCATCAGTTCGCGTTCACCCGGCAGGGCCGTACCGCGCTCCCAGGCCATCACGGTCTCGGCCGTGATCCGCAGTCCGTACTGGGCGCCGAGCCCGTACGCAACATGTCCGGGAGCCATTCCCAGCGCCTCGCGGAGGCGGCGCGCGGCGGGGGCGTTGAAGGGCGGGGTGGGGTGCACGGCCCCACCGTAGAAGCCCGGGAACGGCCTGGCTACAGGCTGTTCCTATCAGTTCACCCTTCGTATGATCCTCCTAGGGTGCCCCTCCCGCGGGGCACGGGACCATCAGCGGGTTTCAGCCACCCAGTGGTAGTGCAGCTCGGGCCGGCCGACCTGACCGTAGCTCGGGCGCCGTGCGGCCCGTCCGACCGTCACCAGGTGCTCCAGATAGCGGCGGGCGGTGATCCGGGAGGTCCCCAGCGCTTCCCCGGCGGCTGCCGCGGTCACCCCGTCCGGCGCCTCCCGCAGGGCCCTTGTCACCGCCTCCAGCGTCGGGCCGCTCAGCCCTTTGGGCAGCGTGGCCGGGTCCGCGACCCGCAGCGCGCCCAGCGCCCGGTCCACCTCCTCCTGCCCGCTCGCCTCACCGGCCGCCGCCCGGAACTCGGCGTACCGCACGAGCCGGTCCCTGAGCGTGGGATACGTGAACGGCTTCAGGACGTACTGCACGACGCCGAGGGACACCCCTTCCCGCACCACGGTCAGATCGCGCGCCGAGGTCACCGCGATGACGTCCGCGCCGTGCCCCGCCGCCCGGAGCGAGCGCAGCAGCTGCAGACCGTGCCCGTCGGGCAGGTAGAGGTCGAGCAGCAGCAGGTCCACCTCCGTCCGGTCCAGCGCCCGTACGGCCTCCGCCCGTGAGTGGGCGACGGCGGCGACCTCGAAACCCGGCACCCGGCCCACGTACAGCTGGTGGGCGTCCGCGGCCACCGGATCGTCCTCCACGACCAGCACCCGGATCACGGTGCGACCACCTCCGCCCTCGCCGTACGGCCGGCGTGCGGCAGCCGCACCGTGAACTCCGCGCCGCCGCCCGGTGCGCGGCCCAGCGTCACCGCCCCGCCGTTGCGGTGGACAGCCTGCCGCACGAGCGCCAGGCCCAGGCCGCGGCCCGTGCCGTGGGTCGTCCAGCCGCGCCGGAACACCTCGTCCGCGTCGTCCGGACCGATCCCGGCGCCGGTGTCCGCCACCCGCAGCAGCAGCTCGCCGGACTCCGTCCGCGCGGTCACGGTGACCAGGGCCCGTGTCGCGGTGCGCTGGGCGGGGACGGGCCCGCCGGCGTCGCCCGTCGCCGTCTCCGAGGCGGCGTCCACGGCGTTGTCGATCAGATTGCCGAGGATCGTGACCAGGTCCCGCGGCGCCAGCGAGCGCGGCAGGGCCCCGTCGTCGATCAGGCTGTCCTCGGCGAGCACCAGCTCCACACCGCGCTCGTTGGCCTGCGCCGCCTTGCCGAGCAGCAGAGCGGCGAGCACAGGCTCGGCGACGGCGCCCACGACGCGGTCGGTGAGGACCTGCGCCAGCTCCAGCTCCGCCGTCGCGAAGTCCACCGCCTCCTCGACCCGGCCCAGCTCGATCAGCGACACCACGGTGTGCAGCCTGTTGGCCGCCTCGTGCGCCTGCGAGCGCAGCGCCTGCGTGAAGCCGCGCTCCGAGTCGAGCTCGCCCGACAGCGCCTGCAGCTCCGTGTGGTCCCGCAGCGTCACGACCGTGCCACGCCGTTCGCCGCCGACCACCGGGCTGGTGTTGACGACGATCACCCGGTCCGCCGTCAGGTGGACCTCGTCCACCCGTGGCTCGGACGCCAGGAGCGCCCCGGTGAGCGGCGCCGGCAGCGCGAGCTCGTCGACCCTGCGCCCGACCGCCCCCGGCGCCAGCCCCAGCAGCTCTCGGCCCGCGTCGTTGATCAGGGCGACCCGGCGCTGCCCGTCCAGCATGAGCAGCCCCTCGCGCACCGCGTGCAGCGTGGCCTCGTGGTAGGTGTGCATCCGGCTCAGCTCCCGGGCGTTCATCCCGTGCGTGTGCCGCCGCAGCCTGGCGTTGATCACGTACGTCCCGAGCGCGCCGAGCGCCAGGGCGGCACCCGCCGCCGTCCCCAGGGCGCCGAGCTGCTCCCGCACCTGTGTGGACACCCGCTCGACGGTGATGCCCGCGCTGACCAGGCCGACGATCCTGTCCCCGTCGCGGACCGGCGTGACCACGCGTATCGAGGGGCCGAGCGTGCCGGTGTAGGTCTCCTCGAACGTCTCGCCGAGCAGCGCGCGCTCGGTGTGCCCGATGAAGCTCCTGCCGATCTGGGAGGGGTCGGGGTGGGTCCAGCGGACCCCTTCCGGATTCATGATCGTGACGAACGCGATCCCGGTGTCCTCGCGGACCCGCTCCGCGTACGGCTGGAGTACGGCGGACGGGTCCGGGGTACGGATCGCCTCCCGCACCGACGGCGATCCGGCCATGGCGAGGGCAGCCGCCCGCACCTGGCGGGCCGCGGTCTCCTCCGCCTGGGACCGGCCGGAGGCGTACGCGAAGACGGCGCACCCGGCCACGACCGCGGCCACGAGCAGGGCCTGCATCGCGAACAGCTGGCCGGCCAGGCTGCGGGGGAGGGTACGGGGCAGGCGCATGCACCCCAGTCTGCCTGGCGGGGACCACCGGCCCAAGGTGGCCGATAAGCGTCCGTGAACGATATGAACGCAAGGGTGACGGCCGTCACAGGGAAGTGAATAGTCACCGGGGCCCCCAGGGACGGGGAGCCGCCGCATACCCGAGGAGACCCCCGTGGCAGAGAAAGCCGCACGACGGGACCGCACCCACTATCTCTACCTGGCCGTGATCGCCGCCGTGGTGCTGGGCATCACGGTGGGCCTGGTGGTTCCGGACTTCGCCGTCGAGCTCAAGCCGATCGGCACAGGCTTCGTCAACCTCATCAAGATGATGATCTCGCCCATCATCTTCTGCACGATCGTGCTCGGGGTCGGCTCCGTACGGAAGGCCGCCAAGGTCGGCGCCGTCGGCGGCCTGGCCCTCGGCTACTTCCTGGTGATGTCGACCGTCGCCCTGGCCATCGGCCTGGTCGTCGGCAACCTCCTGGAGCCCGGTTCCAGTCTCCACCTCACCGAGGCGGCCCGCGCCGCCGGTGAGAAGCAGGCTTCGGGCGCCAGCGAGTCCACCGTGGACTTCCTGCTCGGCATCATCCCCACCACGATGGTGTCGGCCTTCACCGAGGGCGAGGTCCTGCAGACCCTCCTCATCGCGCTGCTCGCGGGCTTCGCGCTGCAGGCCATGGGCTCGGCCGGCGAACCGGTCCTGCGCGGCATCGGGCACATCCAGCGCCTCGTCTTCCGCATCCTCGCCATGATCATGTGGGCCGCCCCGGTCGGCGCGTTCGGCGCGATGGCGGCGGTGGTCGGCGAGACCGGCGTGGACGCGCTGAAGTCCCTCGCGATCATCATGGTCGGCTTCTACGTCACCTGTGCGCTCTTCGTCTTCGTCATCCTGGGCGCGATCCTGCGCCTGGTGGCCGGGGTCAACATCCTCTCCCTGCTCAAGTACCTGGGCCGTGAGTTCCTGCTGATCCTCTCCACCTCCTCCTCCGAGTCGGCCCTCCCGCGGCTGATCGCGAAGATGGAGCACATGGGCGTCAGCAAGCCCGTCGTCGGCATCACCGTGCCGACCGGCTACTCCTTCAACCTCGACGGCACCGCGATCTACCTCACGATGGCCTCGCTCTTCATCGCCAACGCGACGGGCGACCCGCTGAGCATCGGGGAGCAGATCTCGCTGCTGGTCTTCATGGTGATCGCCTCGAAGGGTGCTGCGGGCGTCACCGGCGCCGGTCTCGCCACCCTCGCGGGCGGCCTCCAGTCGCACCGCCCTGAACTGGTCGACGGTGTCGGCCTGATCGTCGGCATCGACCGCTTCATGAGCGAGGCCCGTGCGCTGACCAACTTCGCGGGCAACGCGGTGGCCACCGTGCTCGTCGGCACCTGGACCAAGGAGATCGACCGGGAGCGGGTGGACCAGGTCCTCTCCGGCGCCCTCCCGTTCGACGAGAAGATGATCACGGACGAGGGCCCCACGGAGCCGCACGTCCCCGAGGCCAGGGACGGCGACGAGAAGCCCTCACTCGTCAAGGCGTAGGACGTAGGTGCGCGAGCGCGGCCGGTACGGGTTTCCGT
>NZ_JBHWZS010000432.1:0-5974 GCF_042728155.1 Streptomyces sp. NPDC060209 | reverse complement strand
GGTCCTGCCCCCGAGGCAGGTCCGGCCGCTTCCGTGGTGGGAGACAGCTACTGGACGGGTTCCGGTTCCGGCTGGTCAACCGGCTCCTTGTCGCCCGCCGGGTCGGCGGGTGTCTTCACCGATTCCAGGAGCAGCTGCGAAACGTCGACGACCTGCACCGACTCCTTCGCCTGGCCGTCGTTCTTCTTGCCGTTGACCGAGTCGGTCAGCATGACGAGGCAGAACGGGCACGCGGTGGAGACGATGTCCGGGTTGAGCGAGAGGGCTTCGTCGACGCGCTCGTTGTTGATGCGCTTGCCGATCCGCTCCTCCATCCACATCCGGGCACCACCGGCGCCGCAGCAGAAGCCGCGCTCCTTGTGGCGGTGCATCTCCTCGTTCCGCAGACCCGGGACCTTCGCGATGATCTCGCGCGGGGGCGTGTAGATCTTGTTGTGACGGCCCAGGTAGCAGGGGTCGTGGTACGTGATCAGACCCTCGACAGGGGTCACCGGGACCAGCTTGCCCTCGTCCACCAGGTGCTGGAGGAGCTGCGTGTGGTGGATGACCTCGTACTCGCCGCCGAGCTGCGGGTACTCGTTCGCGATCGTGTTGAAGCAGTGCGGGCAGGTGGCGACGATCTTCTTCGTCGCCTTCGCCTTCTTGGTCGAGTCGTCCTCGTCGTCCTCGCCGAACGCCATGTTCAGCATCGCGACGTTCTCCTGGCCGAGCTGCTGGAACAGCGGCTCGTTGCCGAGGCGGCGGGCCGAGTCACCGGTGCACTTCTCGTCGCCGCCCATGATCGCGAACTTGACGCCCGCGATGTGGAGGAGCTCCGCGAAGGCCTTCGTCGTCTTCTTGGCGCGGTCCTCGAGAGCGCCCGCGCAGCCGACCCAGTACAGGTAGTCGATCTCGCTGAGGTCCTCGACGTCCTTGCCGACGATCGGGACCTCGAAGTCGACCTCCTTGGTCCACTCGACGCGCTGCTTCTTGGCGAGCCCCCAGGGGTTGCCCTTCTTCTCCAGGTTCTTGAGCATAGTGCCCGCCTCGGACGGGAACGCGGACTCGATCATCACCTGGTAGCGGCGCATGTCGACGATGTGGTCGATGTGCTCGATGTCGACCGGGCACTGCTCCACGCACGCACCGCAGGTGGTGCAGGACCACAGCACGTCCGGGTCGATGACGCCGTTCTCCTCGAGCGTCCCGATGAGGGGGCGCTCGGCCTCCGCGAGGGCGGCCGCGGGGACGTCCTTGAGCTGCTCCTCGGTGGCCTTCTCGTTGCCCTCCATGTCCTTGCCGCCGCCGGCCAGCAGATACGGGGCCTTGGCGTGCGCGTGGTCGCGCAGGGACATGATCAGGAGCTTCGGGGAGAGCGGCTTGCCCGTGTTCCAGGCGGGGCACTGCGACTGGCAGCGACCGCACTCGGTGCACGTGGAGAAGTCGAGGATGCCCTTCCAGGAGAACTGCTCGACCTGGGAGACACCGAAGGTGTCGTCCTCGCCCGGGTCCTCCCAGTCGATCTCCTTGCCGCCCGTGGTCATCGGCTGCAGAGCGCCGAGCGCGACGGCACCGTCGGCGTTTCGCTTGAACCAGATGTTCGGGAAGCCGAGGAAGCGGTGCCAGGCGACACCCATGTTGGTGTTGAGGGAGACCGTGATCATCCAGATCAGCGAGGTGCCGATCTTGATCATCGCGGTGAAGTAGATGAGGTTCTGCAGCGTGCCGAGCGCGAGGCCCTTGAAGGCGAGCACCAGGGGATACGAGACGAAGTACGCGGCCTCGTAGCCCTCGACGTGGTGGATCGCGCCCTCGAGACCGCGCAGGGCCAGGATCGCCAGGCCGATGACGAGGATGACGTACTCGACGAAGTACGCCTGCCAGGCCTTGGAGCCGGCGAAGCGCGACTTGCGGCCGGCCCGGGAGGGCAGGTTCAGCAGCCGGATGGCCATCAGGGTGACGATGCCGAGCACGGTCATGATGCCGATGAACTCGATGTACATCTCGAACGGCAGCCATCCGCCGACGATCGGCAGGACCCAGTCGGCCTGGAAGAGCTGTCCGTACGCCTGGAGCAGCGTCGGCGGCAGGGTCAGGAAGCCGATGGCGACGAACCAGTGCGCGAAGCCCACGATCCCCCACCGGTTCATCCGGGTGTGGCCGAGGAACTCCTTGACCAGGGTGATCGTGCGCTGCTTGGGGTTGTCGGTGCGGCTGCCTGCCGGCACCGGCTGTCCGAGACGGACGAACCGGTAGATCTGCGCGACGGCTCGGGCGATGAGCGCAACGCCGACGACAGTCAGCACCAGCGACACGATGATCGCGGCGAGTTGCATTTGGGGGCTCCTCGGGCCTGCGAGGGTGGGATCCAGCGCGTACAAGCGATTACTAAGCAGTAACTTAATCAGTCTGTGCTGACACTATCCACTTATTCCGCCACGCTGTAGTTGGGCAGGCGGTGATCTGTGTCGCTCAGGTGAGCCTTCCCCGGACGTCGCAGTCCGCGTACTGCCGCACGTAGGGGGATGCGTACGGATTGCGCCAGGATCGCCAGGTCGAGCCCTGTCCCATGATGCTCTGCGTAGTGCGCGTCGAGGAGGGCGGGTTCGTCCCAGGGCATTCCGGAGCGGGCGCGCACCTGGGCCAGGCCGGTCAGTCCCGGGCGGAGATCCTGCCGCCAGCGCCCGGCCGCGGGTCCGAGGCGAGCGGTCTCGTCCGGAGTGAGTGGCGCCGGGCCGACGAGGGAGAGCTCCCCTCTTACGACATGGGGCAGCCGGGAGAGCAGGTCGAGCCGGAACCGTCTGGTGCGCAGCGAGCGCAGCTCGAAGGAGCGGCCGCCGAGACCGACCCGGGTCTCACGCCTCAGTACGCCTTCCCGGCCGCGGGGCGGCCGGAGGGTGAGGGCCAGGGCGGCGAGGGTGAGTGCGGGGGCCGTCAGGAGCATGAGCGCCGAGCCGAGCAGCAGGTCCAGGGTCCGCTTGACGGTCATGGCCGCCAGGACCCCGGTGACGCGTTCGGCCGCCACGGTTGCCAGGGTGACCCCGGTGACGCGGACGGCGGCAGGGCCCGCCGGCCTGCCCTCCGCCGGCGCGGCGGGGTGTCGTTTCCTTCGTGCCGCAGTCTGCTTCGCGTTCCGCATTGCACCTGCCCGGAGTCGATGACGTGACGGTATGACCGTCTCGATCCATTTTGTGACAGAACGATCCCACGGTGCGATGGTGGGTGGGGTGTGTGCGGCGCGCCACGCAGGGCAGGTGTCGCGGATCCCGGAGGCCCCGGCGGGTCTTCCTGGAGGCCTGAATGCGGAAAATGGCTGATCAGAGCACATGCGAGCACATAAGTTGAGCGTAAGTGGCTCAGGTCCTTTGACTCCGGCCTGGGTGTCATGCATCCTTGAGTCAGATCCACTCAAGTAGTCAGTTGGAGGAATTGAAATGGCACGTGCGGTCGGCATCGACCTGGGCACGACTAACTCCGTCGTCAGCGTTCTCGAAGGCGGCGAGCCCACCGTCATCACCAACGCCGAAGGCGCCAGGACCACGCCGTCCGTCGTCGCCTTCGCGAAGAACGGCGAGGTGCTCGTCGGCGAGGTCGCCAAGCGCCAGGCAGTCACGAACGTCGACAGGACGATCCGTTCCGTCAAGCGCCACATGGGCACTGACTGG
Organism: Streptomyces sp. NPDC060209; assembly: GCF_042728155.1. Taxonomy (NCBI): domain Bacteria; kingdom Bacillati; phylum Actinomycetota; class Actinomycetes; order Kitasatosporales; family Streptomycetaceae; genus Streptomyces; species Streptomyces sp. NPDC060209. Next base: position 2,330 of record NZ_JBHWZS010000432.1, on the reverse strand, counting down.
AAGATCGAGATCGACGGCAAGGGCTTCAACCCGCAGCAGATGAGCGCCTTCATCCTGCAGAAGCTCAAGCGTGACGCCGAGGCATACCTGGGCGAGAAGGTGGCCGACGCGGTCATCACCGTCCCGGCGTACTTCAACGACTCCGAGCGCCAGGCGACGAAGGAGGCCGGCGAGATCGCGGGCTTGAACGTCCTGCGCATCGTCAACGAGCCGACGGCCGCCGCGCTGGCGTACGGGCTCGACAAGGACGACCAGACGATCCTCGTCTTCGACCTCGGTGGCGGCACCTTCGACGTGTCCCTCCTGGAGATCGGCGACGGCGTCGTCGAGGTGAAGGCCACCAACGGTGACAACCACCTCGGTGGTGACGACTGGGACCAGCGTGTCGTCGACTACCTGGTGAAGCAGTTCGCCAACGGTCACGGCGTGGACCTGTCCAAGGACAAGATGGCTCTCCAGCGTCTCCGCGAAGCCGCGGAGAAGGCGAAGATCGAGCTCTCGTCCTCGACCGAGACCACGATCAACCTGCCTTACATCACGGCGTCCGCCGAGGGCCCGCTGCACCTGGACGAGAAGCTCACGCGCTCGCAGTTCCAGCAGCTCACCGCCGACCTCCTGGACCGCTGCAAGAACCCGTTCCAGAACGTCATCAAGGACGCGGGCATCCAGCTCTCCGAGATCGACCACGTCGTTCTCGTCGGTGGCTCGACCCGTATGCCGGCCGTCGCCGAGCTCGTCAAGGAGCTCACGGGCGGTCAGGACGCCAACAAGGGTGTGAACCCGGACGAGGTCGTCGCCATCGGCGCCTCGCTCCAGGCCGGTGTCCTCAAGGGCGAGGTCAAGGACGTCCTGCTCCTCGACGTGACCCCGCTGTCCCTCGGTATCGAGACCAAGGGAGGGATCATGACGAAGCTCATCGAGCGCAACACCACGATCCCGACCAAGCGTTCCGAGATCTTCACGACGGCCGAGGACAACCAGCCGTCCGTGCAGATCCAGGTCTACCAGGGCGAGCGCGAGATCGCGGCGTACAACAAGAAGCTCGGAATGTTCGAGCTCACCGGTCTGCCGCCGGCCCCGCGTGGCGTGCCGCAGATCGAGGTCGCGTTCGACATCGACGCCAACGGCATCATGCACGTCGCTGCCAAGGACCTCGGCACCGGCAAGGAGCAGAAGATGACCGTCACCGGTGGCTCCTCGCTGCCGAAGGACGAGGTCAACCGGATGCGCGAAGAGGCCGAGCAGTACGCCGACGAGGACCACCGTCGTCGTGAGGCCGCCGAGTCGCGCAACCAGGGCGAGCAGCTCGTCTACCAGACGGAGAAGTTCCTCAAGGACAACGAGGACAAGGTCCCCGGCGACGTGAAGACGGAGGTGGAGACCGCGCTCACCGAGCTGAAGGAGAAGCTCAAGGGCGAGGACACCGCCGAGATCCGCACCGCCACCGAGAAGGTCGCGGCCGTCTCCCAGAAGCTGGGCCAGGCGATGTACGCCAACGCCCAGTCCGAGGGTGCGACGCCGGGTGCCGAGGCGCCGGGCGACGGTGAGGCCAAGGCCGCCGACGACGACGTCGTCGACGCCGAGATCGTGGACGACGAGAAGGACACGAAGGGCGGTGCGGCGTGACCGAGGAGACTCCGGGCTTCGACGAGAAGCCTGACGTCCCCTCCGGCGCCAACTCCGACGACGTCGAGCCGAAGGCAGCCACCCCCTCCGAGGAGGAGGTGGCGGCCCCGGCCGGGGACGTGCAGCAGACAGCGGCACTGACGGCTCAGCTGGACCAGGTCCGTACCGCGCTCAGCGAGCGCACGGCCGACCTCCAGCGGCTCCAGGCCGAGTACCAGAACTACCGTCGCCGCGTCGAGCGCGACCGGGTGACGGTCAAGGAGGTCGCGGCCGCGGGTCTCCTGACCGAGCTCCTGCCGGTGCTCGACGACGTCGGCCGGGCCCGGGAGCACGGCGAGCTCGTCGGCGGCTTCAAGTCGGTGGCCGAATCCCTGGAGACGGTCGTCGCGAAGCTGGGCCTCCAGCAGTTCGGCAAGGAGGGCGAGCCCTTCGACCCGACGATCCACGAGGCCCTGATGCACTCGTACGCGCCGGACGTCACCGAGACGACCTGCGTGGCGATCCTGCAGCCCGGGTATCGCATCGGGGAGCGCACCATCCGCCCCGCGCGGGTGGCCGTGGCCGAGCCGCAGCCGGGTGCCACACCCGCGGCGGCGAAGGAAGAGAAGGCAGACGACGAGGAGAGCGGTGGCACCGAAGAGGTCTGACATTCCGTCCGACCACTGCGGTGAACACCGACGGGGCGTGCGGCCGGCCACGGGGCC
>NZ_JBHWZS010000431.1:0-6001 GCF_042728155.1 Streptomyces sp. NPDC060209 | reverse complement strand
CCTTGTGCGAGCGGGCGGCGGCCCGGTCGGCGTAGGGCGGGGATCAGTCGGGGAGCCGGTCCATGAGCCAGGTGCACAGCTCCTCGGAGATGGCCGTGTGCGCGGTGGTCGTGGACGAACAGCGGAAGTCGTCCAGCTCACTCTCCTCCGGGCTCAGTTCGTCGATGTTCGCGTACAGGTCCGCCTGCTTCTCGATGTCGCGGATCGCGACCGCGCTGACCGAGGGGACGAAGCACACGTCCTCGTGCCGAAGGTCCGCCTTGCCGCCGAGCTTCTCCATCGTGTCGGCGAGGATCTTGTAGGTGTGCAGGGTTCCGCCCGGCGCGCCGTCCACTTCCGGGAAGCCGCTGGTCGTGATGGTCTTCTCGGCCTTGGGGAACCTGCGGTTCAGGTACGCGGCCGTCACCTCCTCGCCCTGGGCGTGGGTGTAGAAGGTGGTGCCCGGATAGATCCGCTCGATCCGCAGCGCGACCTCGCCGGGCGTCACGTCCGGCAGGCCGACCCCGTCGGCGCGACCGTTGGCCACGGCGATCTTCAACGGGATCTGCGGCCAGCCGCCGAACCGGTCCAGGGCGGCCAGGAACTCCGCGCGCTCCGGGGCGACCCCGATCTTGCCGGTGTCCTTGTCGTAGTGCTGCCACAGCATCTGGCGCGCGGCCGGGCTGTTCATCTGCTTCGCGAAGTCGTTCGGGAAGGGGATGAAATGTGAGAAGGCCTGCACGCCGACCGGGATGGAAGCGCCGCGGTGCGGGCTGTCGTAGGAGAAGTACAGCGCGGTCCGGTGGTCCATCCGCATCGTCTCCATCTTGGCGAGCGCGTAGCGGGTGACGATGCCGCCCATGCTGAAACCGCCCACGACCAGGCGGGCGTCGCCCACCTGCTCGGCGCTGGTCCGCATGACGGCGGCCAGGACCGCTTCCGCGTTGTCCAGGATCGACGCGCTGCGCTCGTCGAAGCCGAGCAGGATCACGTCCCTCCCGCGCCGGCGCAGCTCGCTGATGAAGGGAAAGCCGCTCTCCAGCCCGTGGTAGAGCTGGTCGAGCTTGCTCCGGCCGAGGCTGAAGCCGTCGGCCATGATCACGGGCCGGACGAGACCGCCGCGGTTGCCCTCGCCGGGGAAGACCCAGGCGAAGCCGTTCGGCAGGGGCCACTCCTCGTGCTCCGGTACCTCGATCGGCCCGACGGGTTCGGCGGTCAGCTGACCGCCGAGGGTGAACGAACCGACGTTGGGCTCGGTCGTCTCGGACATGGTCGTACTCCTTACGGAAGGGTGGGCGAGACGACGTCATCATGGGGGGCAATCCGGGCGAATCACTCTTCTGGGCTGCGGAGTTCACCACATCTGATGGAGCGCGCACGGGAAGTGTTTGGTGCGCCCGGCATGTGCCGTTGGCCTGTTCTCATCGCTCGTCCGTTCCACGTCGCCGAGGCCGCACGAACAACAGCCGGGTGTCCGGTCCACCGCGGGAAGCGGTGGCGCCGAACACCCGGCTGAGAGTGTGGGGGAAGGCGGGGCGAAGGCCGGCTGTGAGGTGTGGGGGAGGTGGAGCGGCCGGTGTCAGCGGGTGACGCGGAAGCTGTGGATCTGGTCGGCGCCGTCGAGGCCGGCCCCGGACTTGTCGACCACGTAGGCGGTGCCGTTGGTGACGGTGACGTGGTTGGGGTTGGCGCCGGTGGTCACCGTCCGGACGACGGTGCCCTTGCCCGGGTCGACCACGGTCGCCGTCGCATCGGTGCGGTTGACGACCACGACGTTGCCCGTGCGGTCGTCGGCTGCGACCGACAGGGCGCCCGCGCCCGTCGCGACGGACTTGGTGACGAGCCCCTTCCTGAGGTCGATCACCGAGAGGTCGCCGCCGGTCTGGTTGGCGGTGTAGGCGGTCTTGCCGTTCTTGGACAGCGCGATCGAGATCGGGCCGTCACCGGCGGGGATGAGCCGCGGGGTGGCGGACTTGGCCGTGGCCTCGATGACCTGGTCACCGCTGAGGTCCGCGGCGTAGGCGGTGCCGGTCCGCTCGTTCACGACCAGGCCGGTCGGGCCGGACCCGTCGACGGTGATCCGCTGCTTCTCCTCGAAGGTCTTCGAGTCGAAGGCGACGAGGGAGCCGTCCGCGAAGGAGGTCGTCCACACCGTGTTGTGACGCTCGTCGACGACGATCTCGCGGGCGTGGTTCACGTTCGGGAGGGTGGCGAGGTGCTTGCCGGTGCGCTGGCTGTACACGGCGACGGTGTTGTTGCGGGTGTTCGTCGTCCAGACGGTGTTGTGCTCGTCGTCCACGGCCACGCCGTAGACGGCTTCAAGGGCGCCCGTGGCGGCATCGGTGACCGGCGGGGTGATGGTCTGCTTCACCTTGAGGGTCTTCGGGTCCACCTTCAGCAGGCTGGAGGAGACGACCGGGGGACGGCCCACGGCGGAGGTGGTCCACAGGACGTTGTTCCGCTCGGAGTAGGACGACTGGTAGAGGCCCTTCACGAGCGGTGCGACCGTGACGGTGTCGGCCGCGGTGTGCGCGGAAGCGGTGCCCGCCAGCGCGGCGGTGCTGCCGGCGGCGATCGCGAGGGCGATGGCGGCGCGGGTGACGGTGCGACGGCTTCTGCGGGTGGACGAGGTCATGCTGAGGTCAACTCCCTGACAGGGGTTTCAGTAGGAACTTCAACACTTGTAACTTAGCTTAGGCTTACCTAAGTAACGCACCCTCAGGCGTGTGAGCTGTACAACAACTTCCCTGTGGGGGAGCTGTGTTCGGGCGCGCGCGTCAGCTCTGCGCGGCGTGTCCGCCCGGCCGACGGCGTACGACGACCAAGGTGGTGGCGGCAGCGCCGGCCGCTCCGCCCACCGCGGCGGCGGCCGCCGACCAGGCGATCGTCGCGTAGGAGACGGAACTCTCCACGGACGCCGCCGTGACGGTGTTCGGCGCGGCCTGGGGCGCTGTGGCTGCCGCCGGACCGGTGCCTGTTGCCGTCGCGCCGGGCGCGGTCACCGTGAAGTCGACCTTGAGGGTGGTCGAGGGGTTCGGCGCCAGGAATCGCAGCCAGTGGGCACCGGCCGGGGTCTCGGCCGGGATCGTGACCTCACCCTTGTACGTGCCCGTGGCGTCGGCCTTCCACTGGCCCAGGATCTCCTCGTCGTCGAGCTTGATGGTGACGGTCCGGCCGGCTGGGAACTTCGTCACCTCGAACGGGATCTTTCCGCCCGGCTGTACCTGGCTGGCCGATATCACGGCTTTGGCGCCCCGGGAGTTGGACGCACTAGCCGGCGCACCCGTGGCCGCCGGTACCTCGGTGGTGCCGGCCGATCCGCCCGCGTCGCCCGAGGAGGCGTTCGCCGAGGCCTGCTCGGCCGACGCGCCGGAGGTGACGCTGAAGTCGGCCCTGAGGCTCGTCGAGGGATTCGGCGCGAGGAAACGCAGCCAGTGGGCGCCCTTCGTGGCATCCGCCGGAATCGTGACGGTCCCGGAGAGCGAGCCGTCCGCACCGATGCCGTTCGGCCATTGTCCGATGATCTTGGAATCGTCGAGCTTGACGGTGAGCTGCTGGCCCGCCGGGAAACCCGTCACCCTGAAGGACACCTTGCCGCCCGCGGCGACCTGGGAGCCCGCGGTGATCGTGGCGGACGTGCCTCCGGTGCTGTCCGAACCGCTGCCGGAGGTGGATGATCCGCCGGAGCCGGAGGCCCCGCCCGTGCTGCCCGAACCGCCACCGGCGCCACCGGTGCTGCCGCCCGTCCCCGAACCGCCGCTGTCGCCCGAGCCGGACGAGGTCACGGAGATGTCCGCCCTGAGGCTCGTCGACGGGTTCGGCGCAAGGAATCGCAGCCAGTGCGCCCCGGCCGACGTGGACTTGGGGACGGTGACCGTCGCGGTGAGTGAGCCGTCCGCCTCCACGGCCGAGGGCCACTGCCCGACGATGTCGGCGTCGTCCAGCTTGACCGTGACGCTCTGGCCCCTGGAGAACCCGGAGAGGGTGAAGGTGACCTTCCCGCCCGCGGCGACCTCGGAGCCCGTCAGTCGCACGGCCGGCCCGGCGGTGGGCGGTGCTGCCGTCGGAGGCGCGGTCGGTGTGGGGGTGGGCGTCGGTGTGGGGGTGGGCGTCGGCGTGGGAGTCGGAGTGCTGCCCGTGACCGTCAGGTTCTCGCTGCGGACGCTCGTCTGCGGTGCCAGGAACCGCAGCCAGTGCTCGCTGCCCGGGGTGGCATCGGCCGGGACCGTCACCGCTCCCGAGACGCTGCCGTCGTCGCCGATGGGGAACTGCTTGAGCAGGGCCGCGTCGTCGAACTTGACGCTCAGGGTGGCTCCGGCGGGGAAGCCCGACGCCTCGAACGGCACGGAGCCGCCGGGCTTCACGGCAGTGGTGCCCAGGGTGACCGTGGGTGCGACGGTGTCGGCGACGAGGGCGACCGTGCCGGTCGCGTCCGCTCCGGCGGTGCCCGCCGCGACGGGCGCGACGGCCAGGGCACCGATGCCCAGCGTCGCGCCGGCGGCGAGCGCGGCCATCCGGCCGAGCCGGGGCCGGGGGAGTGCGGACGAGGGTGCGGGGGTACGGAAGGGTCTCGCGGGGTTCATGATGAGCTGCTCCTGGCGGGCGGCGAAGAGAGGTGAAGGGGAGGGCGTGCGGGGCAACAGCCGTCTGATCGGCCGGTAAGGGCCCTCCAAGCAGACTTAGGTTAGCCTAACCTCAGCAGTGCTGACCTCTTCGTTGACCCCGTGGCAGGTAAGGTGACCCTAAGTTGCCTTCCTCGTTGTTCGGAGTCCCTCTCGTGATCACGTCAGTGCCGCCGCAAGACGCCCCGCGCCGGCCGCCGCGGACCGTGCGCCCCGATGAAGTGCCACGGCTCCTGGAGCCGGGGTGCCGGCTGCCGGCGCCGGGCGGGACCGAGGAGTTCTGGTCGGCCGTGCGCAGCAGCGGCACGCCCCTCGTCTCCCCGGACCCGCAGGGCAGCGCCGATCACCTCGCGGTGACCTTCCTGTGGCAGGGCACTCCCGCGACCCGGGCCGTGCAGGTCCTCCCCAACAAACTCGGCGATCCACGCGCGCCCGAGGGCAACCTGATGGAGCGTGTGCCCGGCACCGACGTCTGGCACTGGACGCTGCGCCTGCGGCACGACTGGCGTGGCACCTACGACTTCTACGTGGACGAGGGCGACGGCCCCGAGCCCGGCACCGCCGGCTACTGGCAGTGGCTGCGCACCCGCCGCCGCCACGATCCGCTCAACGACCGCACGCTGCCGCGCCGCTGGAGCGGCGGGCCCGTGTCCTACGCCGAGCTCCCGGCGGCGCCCGGCGGGCAGGAGTGGCAGCCGAGGCCCGACATCGCCCGTGGCAGAGTCGCCGCCCACGAGGTACCGGCCCGGAAGCTCGGAGCCGGCACCCGCCGCGTCTGGCTGTACGAACCGCCCCTGGAACCCGGGCACCCGGCGGAGCTACCCGTGCTCGTCCTCCTCGACGGCGAGCACTGGCAGCCGCGTCTCGGGCTCGCGCACCTGCTGGACAACCTGATCGCCGACGGCCTTATCCCGCCGCTCGTCGCCCTCCTGCCGGAGTCCGTGGACGCGGACACCAGGTGGTCCGAGCTGACCTGCCGCCCGGAGTTCGTGGCCTTCCTCGCCGACGAGCTGCTGCCCTGGGCCGCCGCTCGTCTCCCGGTCACGGACGACCCCGCCCGCACGGTCGTCGCCGGACAGAGCCTGGGCGGTCTCTCGGCCGCTCATGCCGCGCTGTCCGCGCCCGGCCGCTTCGGCAATGTCCTCGCACAGTCCGGCTCCTTCTGGTGGCCCGACGGGCCGCAGGCGCAGTGGCTCACCGACCGGATCGAGGGGTCCGGTCGTCTGCCGGTCCGTTTCTGGCTGTCCTTCGGCGAACAGGAATGGGTCGCCCTGCCCGCCGCCAGGCGTCTGCGTGAGGTCCTGGCGACGGCGGGCTACGACGACGCCTCCTACCGGGAGTTCAACGGCGGCCACGACTACCTGTGCTGGCGCACGGAGCTGGCCGACGGCCTCGTGGAC
>NZ_JBHWZS010000430.1:0-6009 GCF_042728155.1 Streptomyces sp. NPDC060209 | reverse complement strand
CCTAAAACTAGCCTGCCGCCATTGGCCCCCCCCCCCTCGGCCCTGCCTACGGGCTGATCTGTTTCAACCCCCCGTTGACTACCGCGCTAGGGGGCCCGGGTTGGGCCCCCTCCCGAGGCCCCTCGGCACATACGGCGGGCCGGGCAGGGCCTTGCGCCCTTAGGACAGCCGCTTGACCGCCGCGTCCACGCGCTCGTCCGAGGCCGTCAGCGCCACCCGTACGAAGCGGTCCCCGGCCGGCCCGTAGAAGTCGCCCGGCGCCACGAGGATGCCGAGCTCCGCCAGGTGCGCCACGGTCTCCCAGCACGGCTCGTCGCGCGTGGCCCAGAGGTAGAGGCTCGCCTCGCTGTGCTCGATCCGGAAGCCGTGGGCCTCCAGCGCCGCCCGCAGGGCCGTACGCCGCCGTGCGTAGCGCGCCCGCTGCTCCGCCACGTGTACGTCGTCGCCCAGGGCCGCGACCGTCGCTGCCTGGACCGGGGCCGCCGTCATCATCCCGCCGTGCTTGCGGATCTGGAGCAGCTCGCCGAGGACCGCCGCGTCACCCACGACGAAGGCCGCCCGGTAACCGGCGAGGTTGGAGCGCTTGGAGAGCGAGTGGACGGCGACGATGCCCTCGTACGTACCGCCGCAGACGTCCGCGTCGAGCACGGAGACGGGCTCGGCCTCCCAGCCGAGCTCCAGGTAGCACTCGTCGCTGAAGACCAGCACACCGTGCTCGCGCGCCCAGGCCACGATCCGGGTCAGCTCGTCCTTCGGCAGGACACGCCCCGTCGGGTTGGACGGGGAGTTGAGCCAGAGCAGCTTCAGACCCTCCGGGTCCAGCTCCGTCGGGTCGTCGTAGACGACGGGCTCGGCGCCGCAGAGCCGCGCGCCGACCTCGTACGTCGGGTAGGCGAGCCGCGGGTAGGCGACCTTGTCGCCCGCGCCGAGACCGAGCTGGGTCGGCAGCCAGGCGACGAGCTCCTTGGAGCCGACGACGGGCAGCACGTTCCCGTGCGTCACACCGGCCGCGCCGAGCCTGCGCTCCGCCCAGCCCACGAGGGCGTCACGCAGTGCCTCGGTCCCCCACACCGTCGGATAGCCGGGGCTGTCCGCGGCGGCGATCAGCGCCTGCTGGATCAGCTCGGGCACCGGGTCGACGGGGGTGCCCACCGACAGGTCCACGATGCCGTCCGGATGGGCCACCGCCGTCGCCTTGTAGGGCGCGAGCTTGTCCCAGGGGAAGACCGGGAGACGGGAGGAGACGGGAACTGCTGCGGACACGGAACTCTGCTTTCTCGTACGGGGGCGTGGCGCCCGGGAAACACCTCGGTCCCGCACGGTGACGAGCCGTACGGGACCGGGCGGCGCTCGTGCGGCCGCTTACTGGTTCTGCGGCGGCAGCGCGGCGATGAACGCGTGGTCGCGCTCGATGAGACCCAGCTTGGAGGCGCCACCCGGCGAGCCGAGGTCGTCGAAGAACTCGACGTTCGCCTTGTAGTAGTCCTTCCACTCCTCCGGGGTGTCATCCTCGTAGAAGATGGCCTCGACCGGGCAGACCGGCTCACAGGCTCCGCAGTCGACACACTCGTCCGGATGGATGTACAAGGACCGGGAGCCCTCGTAGATGCAGTCGACGGGGCACTCTTCGATGCAGGCCTTGTCCTTTACGTCGACACAAGGCTGCGCGATGACGTAGGTCACGCTGTCGTTCCTCCTCGGTAGGGCGTTGGCTCTCGCGCGGGAGCGCGGCGTCGTCGATGCCCGCCCCTAGTATCTCCGTTCCGGGGCACGATCCGAACAGGAGGGGCAGACAGAGCTGTGGAATTCACCATGGGCGGACGGCTCGAGGTTCGCACAACCCCCGCTGACGTGGGCAAACGGGTATCCGTACGGCGCGTCGTCGACGCCCCGGGCGAGGGCGCGAAGTTCACCGACACGATCGGGGTTCTCACATCGTGGGACGACGGCGTGCTCTCGGTCACGACGAAGAGCGGCGAAAGTATCCGCATCGCGGAATCCTCGCTGGTGGCGGGCAAGGTGGTGCCTCCTGCCCCGGCACGCCGCCGTGGTCCCGCCGCCTCCTTCGACGAACTCGCCCTGGTCACCGCACGCGCCTGGCAGCCCGTGGAGAGCGAACTCCTGGGCGAGTGGCGGCTGCGCGCGGCCGGTGGATTCACCCGCCGCGCCAACTCCGTGCTGCCGCTCGGCGATCCGGGCCTCCCGCTCGGCGAGGCGCTCGGGCATGTCGGGCGCTGGTACGGGGAACGCGGCCTGCCCGCCTACATCCAGACCGCCACCGGCGCCGAGGGCACGCAGGAGCGGCTCTGCGCGGATCTGGAGGAGCACGGGTGGCGGCGCGAGGTGTCGGCCGAGGTGCGGACCGCGGCGCTGGCACCGGTCGGCGACCTGGACACGGACGTCTCCGTCGTACGGACGGCCCGGGAGCCGGACGACGCGTGGCTCTCCCGGTACCAGCGCTTCGAGACTCCGGGGCCCCATGTCCTGAAGGTGCTGGGCAGCGGCCCCTCGGTGTGGTTCGCCTCCGTGCCCGGCGACGATCCCGCGGGGGCGCCGGCCGCGATCGGACGCTGCGTGGTGGACGGCCGCTGGGCGGGGTTCATGGCCGTCGAGGTGGGCCAGGAGTACCGGCGCCGCGGTCTCGCCAGTGCCGTCATGACGGCACTGGCCCGCACGGCGCTGGACGAGGGCGCGTCGGCCGCGTGGCTCCAGGTGGAGACGGACAATGAAGGTGCCCGTGCGCTGTACGACGGCATGGGCTTCGCCACCCATCACCGCTACCACCACTTCCGGTCCGCGTAGCGGCGACAGCAGCAGGGACACGTGTCACACATGAGCGCCAGGGATCCCGGCACGGCCGATCGACGGCAGCGGTTCGCAGCGGAGGCGCGTGCCGAACGGCCGGACCTCGCACTTCTCTGCCTGCTGCTGGGCGCGGAGGCCGCCCCGCCGACGCCCGTGGACGCCGATCCATGGGGCGTCGACGCGGCGCAGATCGAGCTGGACCGGCTGGCAGGCCTCCTCCCGTACGGAGCCCGCGGCGCCCGCGCCTGGGCGTCCGCACTGGCCGAACTGCTGGGCGAGCGCTGCGGTTTCGCGGGTTCGTCCCAGGACTACCAACGGCTGGACTCGTCGGTGCTCCAGCAGGTGCTGCGGCGTCGCAGAGGACTTCCCATCCTGCTGTCCGTGGTCTGGATCGAGGTCGCGCGGAGGGCCGGGGCGCCCGTGTACGGGGTCGCCCTCCCGGGCCACTTCGTGGTCGGTTTCGGGGACCCGGCCGAGCGGGTGCTGGCCGACCCCTTCGCCGGTGGCGCCCCGCTGAGCGGCGAGGACGCGGCGCTGATGGTGACGGGGGCTACCGGCGCACCGCTGGAGGCGTCGATGCTGGTGCCCGCCGGACCGCTGGAGACGGTGCTGCGGATCCTCAACAACGTCCGGGCCTGGGCGGCGGCTCGCCCCGAGCGTACGGACGTGGCGCTGTGGGCACTCGAGCTCTCCCTGCTGCTGCCCTCCCACCCGGCCAGACTCCGCTACGAGCGGGCCCAGCTCCTCGTGCAGCGCGGGGAGTTCCTGCGCGGGGCGGCGGAGATGGACGAGTACGCCGAGATCGTCGACGGCATCGAGCCGACGGCGGCCGAAGCCATCCGCCACCGGGCCCAGGCGGCCAGGGCGCTGCTGAACTAGGCCCTGGCGGGCGGCCCGAGGACCGCACGACGGGCGGGCCCGTCGGCGGTGCGGGCTCTCCGGTAATTCGCACCGCGAACCAGGTGCCTCGCGAAGCCTGCCGTATTCTGACCGTATGGGGAAAGCAGCCGGAGACCGCATGAGCGTCGCGGCCGCATTGGTGCGTGGGTCGTTCCTCGTGAATGCCGTCTATGCGGAATCGAGCCGTGCGTACGGCCTGACCCCGCAACAGGGACAGCTGCTCTGCGTGCTGATGGCCCGGCCGTACGGCATGAGTGAGCTGGGTACGGCGCTGGGGCTCGCCAAGTCGAGCCTCACTGGGCTCGTGGACCGCACGGCCCGGCACGGCCTCGTACGCCGGGAGCCGGACCCGCTGGACGGACGGGCCGTGCGGATCACGCTCACGGAGAAGGGCAGCGGGCTGGTGGACGAGTTCTACGCCGCGACCTGCCGACGGGTGGAGGCCCTGCCCGCCGCTCTCAGCGAGGCGGAGCGGGATGTCCTCGCGGACCTGCTCGGCAGAATGGTCCTGGACAACCAGGTGCCGGTGGTCTTCATGGAGGCGGACGAGGACCCCTCCGCCGCGCGCGGCCTCTGAGGCGCGACGGCGGCAGCGAAGAGGACCCCGGGAGCGAGGCCTCAGGCCGTGCCGAACAGCTCGACGAATCTGCCCGTGAACAGGTCCGCGCCCTTGTACGCGGCCACCGCCTCCGCGGGCAGGAGGGACAAGCCCTCGGGCGAGGGTGCCTGCCCCACACCGCCGTGCGGTCCGAGCGGCAGGAGCACGGACGGAACGGGCGACGGCCTGTAGACGGCCTTCGGTTCGTCACCCCGGACCTGGGCGATGATGTTCTCGGCCACCACCTCGGCGTGCCGCATGGCGTAACCGGCCATCTTCGCCTCTGCGAGATCCGTGAGGTCACCGAGCGCGTAGATGTGGCCGTGGCCGGGAACGCCGAGCGTCTCGGTGACCCGGATCCGCCCCTGCGGATCACTCAGCCCGGCGAGCTCCTCACCGAGGTAGCCACTGGTGACGCTGACGCCGTAGCACCGGAACCAGATGTCGGCGGTCAGCACCTCACCGGCCGTGGTGCCGACCGTGAACGTCCTGGCCGCCCCCGGCGCGGTCGGCGGCTCCCCCTCCAGTCGGGTCCCGAGACGCACCTCGACGCCGAGCCGGCCGAGCTGCCCCTCCAGGTCCGCGCGCAGGGCAGGGTCGAAGCCGGGGAGCAGCTGCACGGCAGGGTCGACGAGGGTCACCTGCTTGCCGGGCCACACCGCTTTGATCTCGCCGGACAGCTCCAGACCGACGGGCCCGGCCCCGACGATCAGCACCCGGTCGCTGCCCGCCAGTTCGGCGTGTGTGGCACGGAGCCGCTCCAGCGCCTCGGCCGAGACGTCCGTGTCCATCTTGGCCGGGTAAGGGTATCCGGAGCCGGTGGCGAGGACCAGGTAGTCGGCGTCGACCCGCTCTCCTGATTCCAGCGTGACACCGCCGGGATCCACCGACGCCGCACGTCCGCGCACGACCCGGCCGCGACGGAGCAGCTTGTCGTACGGGAAGAAGATGCTGTCCGCCCAGTCCGGCTCCACCAGGGCGCGCAAGGAGCCGGCCGCGTGGACGAACGCGTCCTTGGGCTCGATGAGCACGACATCCGTCTCGGCGTCGAGCGCCTTTGCCACGGCGGCTCCCCCGTAACCGCCGCCGATGACCGCCACAGTACGACTCATAAGACCCGTCTCCCCACGTCACGAGTTAATTAGTTCGCTACACGAATCATAATAGTTCGCTACACGAACCACAACGTCCCAGGGAGGCCGATCGACCAGCTCAGCCAGGAGTGGAGGTCGAGCAGTCACCCTGTGAACCCATGGACGGCGCGATATCAGCACGAAATATCTCAATTGCCTTACGGGAGACGCTATTTGTTGCCCGTTCAGCGATCGACCGAGGCTCCTGATGCACACCTCTTGACGTGTCCCGGGCAACAGCGGTTACATCGGCGACACGAGAGAGCGCTCTCTCGCTTCTCTCGCGGTTCCGTCGTGTACCCGTACCACGACCCAGGAGACGTCATCCATGCAAGTTCCCCCCACGAACCCCGCGCCCCCCACCGCCCCACGCCGACACCGCCGCTCCAAGGCGCTCGGTTTCGCCGCACTCGCCGTTTCGCTGCTCATGGCCTTCCCCACAGCCCAGTCGGCGTTCGGCGACGAGGCCGAGGAGGTGCCCGGCGGGGGTGACCTCGGCCCCAACGTGCTGGTCTTCGACCCCTCGACTCCGAACATCCAGGGCAAGGTCGACGAGATCTTCAAGAAGCAGGA
>NZ_JBHWZS010000429.1:0-6044 GCF_042728155.1 Streptomyces sp. NPDC060209 | reverse complement strand
TCTGGAGGGAACAGGCTGTGGCCCCCTCACCCGCTGACGGGTGAGGGGGCCTCTTGCGGACCGGGTGCCGGTCAGTTGCCCTTGACCGTGACCTTCTCGTCGTTCTTCAGCTGCTCCACGAGCTGCTTGACCTTGTCCTTGTCCCAGACCAGGTTGCCGTTCACGCTCTGACCCGTGAGCGGGATGTTCATCGACGTGCCCTCGCCGCCCGTGACGCCCTTCATCGCGAAGAACATGTTGCCGAGCGACCAGAGCGACATGTCCTTGTCCACGACCAGCGTGTCCAGGCCCGCACCCATCGTCGGGTACAGCTTGAACGGGTTGAGGATCGTCGACGGGGTCGCCGTCTGGGAGGCCAGGGCAGCGAGGAACTTCTGCTGGTTCTTCGTGCGGTCCAGGTCACTGCCCGCGAACGCGTAACGGGTGCGGACGAAGGCGAGGGACTGCTCGCCGTTCAGGGTCTGCTTGCCGGCCTGGAAGTCGGCGCCGGACTTCTTGTCCTTGAAGGCCTTGGGGATGTCCATCTCGACGCCGCCGATGGCGTCCACGATGTTGGCGAAGCCGCCGAAGCCGATCTCGACGTAGTGGTCGATGTGCAGGCCGGTGTTGAACTCGACCGTGCGGACCAGCAGCTCCGGGCCGTCCTCGGCGTAGGCGGCGTTCAGCTTGGTCGTGCGGCCGGTGCCCTCGAACTTCTTGCCGGACTCGGAGCCGACGAAGGAGGGGATCTCGACGTTGGAGTCGCGGGGCAGGGAGATCAGCGTCGGGCCGTTCGAGCCGTCGTGCAGGATCATCATCGAGTCGGTCCGCTTGCCCTCGGCGGAGCCGGTGTGCAGCTTCTTCTTGTCCTCGTCCGTCATGCCCTCGCGGCTGTCGGAGCCCACGACCAGGTAGTTCGTGCCGTCGCCCTCGGAGGGGCGGTCGATGACCTTGGAGAGGTCGACCTCGCGCTTGAGCTTGCCGTCGGCCCAGAAGTACGTGCCGACGGAGACGGCGAGCACCACGACGACCAGCGTCAGTACGCCCACCTTGATGCGCCGGCCCCAGTCGGGGGCGGCGCGGGGCTGGACGTAACCGCTGTCACCGCCGCGGCCGCCACTGTGACCACCGCCACCGTGTCCACCGCCACCGTGTCCACCGCCACCGTGTCCGCCGCCGTAGACCTGGCCGGTGTTGTAACCGCTGTCGTAGCCGGGTGCCTCGCCGTAGCCCTGGCCCTGCTGCGGCGGGATACGGGGCGGGGACTGCGGCGGCGCGGGGCGCCGCCGGACGTGCGGCATGGCGCGGGCGCTCTCGGGCTGCGGGTTCCCACTGCCCCGGCCGTAGCGCTCGTCCGGTCCGTTCCGTCCTTCGGGCCAATCGCTCATGCCGACCAGTGTGCCGTCTCGACCTGTGCCTCTTACAGGGTGTACGGGGGATCGGGGCATGGCTGTTGCGAAGCTGATGCAATGCAACCGGGGGCAAGCCCCCGCATAAGGTGGACGACATGACAGATCAGCCCCAGCCACCGGAGGACGATATTCCGGTCAAGCCGACCTCGGCCTCGCGGACCACCCTCAGCCACATCATGACCGGCAACGACACCAATCTCCTGGGTACCGTGCACGGCGGCGTGATCATGAAGCTGGTCGACGACGCGGCGGGGGCGGTCGCCGGCCGGCACTCCGGCGGGCCGGCCGTGACGGCGTCCATGGACGAGATGGTCTTCCTGGAGCCGGTCCGCGTCGGTGACCTTGTTCACGTCCGCGCCCAGGTGAACTGGACCGGCCGATCCTCCATGGAGGTCGGCGTCCGCGTCATGGCCGAGCGGTGGAACGAGTCGACCCCGGCCCAGCAGGTCGGCAGCGCCTATCTGGTGTTCGCGGCGGTCGACGAGGACGGCAAGCCGCGCCGCGTACCGCAGGTGGCCCCGGAGACGGAGCGCGACAAGCGGCGCTACCAGGAGGCGCAGATCCGCCGCACGCACCGCCTCGCCAGGCGGCGCGCGATCAAGGAACTGCGGGAGCAGCGGGCCGCCGAAGGCATCGACGACTGAGGGCGCCGCACGCGAAGGGGTGCCGCTCGCGGGGGATCCGCGACCGGCACCCCTTTCGCATGCCCCGGATACCCGGCGCAGACCGATCGTCGGCGCTTCGTCCCCCCGCTGAAGACGTACGTCCCGGTCAGCGTGGGACGCGCAGCCGTTCCAGCAGCGCGTCCTCGGCTCGCTCCGCACCCGGCTCCTCCCAGAAAGTGACGGGCACGCCCCTGATGTGGCGGCCCCGGGGGTCCAGGACATGGCCGGCGATCTTGAGCTGCCAGAGGGCCACCGCCCGGTCCGCGACGGCGAGTTCGGGGAAGCGGTCCGCCAGTCTGGCCTCGAACGCGCCGATGTCCTCGGCGGAGCGCAGCCACACCGTGAGCATCAGGTTGTGCGGGCCGGTGAGTGACGCGCAGAGCCGGGTCTCCCGCATCCGGATGAGCTGGGAGGCGATGCGTGAGGTCTCGCCGGCCGGTGCGATGCCCCACAGGGTGACCGAGATCGGCCAGCCGGAGAGGTAGCGGGCCACCTCGCAGCGGTAGATGAGCGCGTCCTGCCGGTGCATGCGGTCCAGCCTGCGGCGCACGGTGGTGGGGCTGACGCCGAGACGCTCCGCGAGGCGGGCCGCCGACTGGCGGAAGTCCTCGCTCAGCAGCAGATAGAGCCGGGTGTCCAGCGAGTCCGGGGCGGGCAGGCCCCGTCGGGGCATGGCCGGCGCCCGGTCCTTCGCCAGCAGGTCCTGGCTGTCCGGGTCCAGCCGGTCCAGCCGCCAGCGGCTGCCTTCGGTGTGGACCGCGGTCGCCGTCTGCGACCGGGTGGCCGACACCCCGGGCAGCCGGCCGAGGCGGAAGCCGACGTAACGGGCCAGCATCGCCAGGTCGGGGAAGGCTGCGGTGAGCACCAGGTCCCGGGCGCCGGTGACGTGCTCGATGGTGATCAGGTGCGGATCGTCGGCGATCTCCGCCGCCACGTCGTGCAGCGCACCGGCCGCGCAGTCCACCTCGATGAACGCGATGATCGGCACCGTCGGCCCCACCGCCACCGTGTAGCAGCTGAGCCAGGCGTGCCCGGCCTCCGTGAGCCGGTTCCAGCGGCGGGCCGCCGTCGAGGCGTCCACCCCGAGCACCTTCCCGATCTGCGCCCACTCCGCCCGGGGAGAGGTCTGGAGCGCGGTGATCAGGAGATAGTCCAGCTCGTCCAGCGGCTCGGGCTGCTCCGTGCGCAACAGGCGCTCGGGGAGCCCGGTGGATTCGTGCGTCGATCGGCTCATGAGGAGCGCTTTCCTGCGGACGATCATGGATGAGGGGTCTGGCTCCGCACGATACGCCCATGTCTTTGCTCCACGAGGCCCGTGACCTCGCCCCCGCCCTGACCGAACTGCGCCACGCCCTGCACCGCGAGCCGGAGCTCGGCCTCGACCTGCCGCTGACCCAGGCGAAGATCCTCGCCGCGCTGGACGGCCTGGGTCTGGAGATCCGGACCGGTACGGCACTGAGCTCCGTGACCGCCGTGCTGCGAGGCGGCCTGCCCGGACCGGCCGTCCTCCTGCGCGGTGACATGGACGCACTCCCTGTCCAGGAGGACACCGGGCTTCCGTACGCCTCCGTCCTCGACGGCCGGATGCACGCGTGCGGCCACGACCTGCACGTCACCGGGCTCGTCGGAGCCGCCCGGCTGCTGGCCGCCCGGCGGAAGGAGCTGGCGGGGGACGTCGTATTCATGTTCCAGCCCGGCGAGGAGGGCCAGGGCGGCGCGCAGATCATGATCGACGAGGGCGTCCTCGACGCCGCCGGGGAACGGGTCGTCGCCGCGTACGCCCTGCACGTGATCTCCACCGGCGCGCCCACCGGATTCGCCGCGACCAGGCCCGGCCCCATGCTTGCCGCGTCGGACGCGGTGGAGGTCACGGTGCGCGGGCGGGGCGGGCACGGCTCCTCACCGCACTCCGCCGCCGATCCGGTGCCCGCGCTGTGCGCGATGGTCACCGCGCTCCAGACGGCCGTCACCCGGGAGATAGACGTCTTCGACCCGGCCGTCGTCACGGTCGGAAGGATCGAGGCGGGCACCGCGGCCAACGTCATCCCGGAGACCGCCAGGTTCGCCGCCACCGTGCGCACCTTCTCCGACGCCTCCCACGCACGTGTACGCGCGGCTTTCGAACGGACCGTGCACGGCGTGGCCGCCGCCCATGGCGTGAGTGCCGGGATCGACTACGTCGAGCAGTACCCGCCGACCGTCAACGACGCGGGTGAGGCGGCGTTCGCACTGGATACCGCGCGGCAGGTCCTGGGCGAAGGGCACGTCTTCGAGGCGCCCAAGCCGATGGCGGGGGCGGAGGACTTCTCCTTCGTGCTCCGGAAGGTGCCCGGCGCCTTCGTCGGTCTCGGCGCCTGCCCGCCCGGCACCGACCCGGCCACCGCCCCGATGAACCACTCCCCGCAGGCCGTCTACGACGACGACGCCCTGCCGCACGCCGCCGCACTCCTCGCCGGGCTGGCGCTGCGCCGGCTCGGCATCCCGCTCGCACCGGAGACCGGTTCCTCCGCCGAGGCCACGCCCGCCCCCGCCCCGCAGGAGTAGCCCCATGACCGCCACCGCCACACCGCCGCCGGACGCCCCCACCGAGGAGCCGATGCCCGCTTCCGTCACCGCCGTCGTCGGACTCCTCGTCCTCTTCGAGGTGACCAGCGGCTTCCTGCAGGTCGGCCTCGCCCCGCTGCTGCCCGACCTGGCCGATCACCTGGGGATCGGCTCGGCCGCCCTGAACTGGGTCGTCTCCGTGCAGCTGCTGGCCGCGGCCGTCTGTGTCCCGCTGTTCGGACGCCTCGGCGACCTGTACGGCCACCGGCGGCTGCTGCGCGTCGCGCTGGCGCTGATCGCGGCGGGCACCCTCGTCGTCGCACTCGCCCCGGACTACGGGACGCTCCTCGCCGGCCGGGTGCTCCAGGGGCCGATCGCCGCGCTGCTGCCCCTGGAGATCGCCCTCGTACGGGACCGGCTTCCGGTCGCCGACGCGCGGCGGGCGATCGCCCGCCTGGTGGGTGCTCTGACGCTCGGCGCGATGGCGGGCGGCGTCGTGATGGGACTCGTCGACTCGGCCTTCGGCAACCTGCGCCTGACCCTGCTGGTGCCCGCCGCGCTGGCCGTGGTCTGCGTACCCGTCTCCTTCGTCGCGGTGCCGGAGTCCCGGAACAGGGCCGGCGGCCGGGTGGACTGGACCGGGGTGGTGCTGCTCGGCGGCGCGATGGTCGCACTGCTCGGCGGGGTCTCCGGGGCGGAGAGCGGCTCCTGGGGCTCCGCGCGGGTCCTCGGACCCGTGGCGCTCGGGATCGTGCTGCTGGCGGTGTGGGTGCTGGTGGAGCTGCGCAGCTCCGAGCCCTTGGTCGACGTACGGGCGCTGGCCGACCGGACCACCGCCCCGTTCTACTGCGCGGCGTTCCTGTTCGGCGTCTTCTACTTCGGGAGCCAGGCGCCCAATTCCACCTTCTACGCGGCGGACCCGGAGGTCACCGGATACGGGTTCGGGCTGAGCGCGCTGTCCATCTCACTGGTCCTGCTGCCCGGGGCGGTCGGCAGCGTCGTAGGTTCGCTGGGCACCGCCGCCGTCGCCCGGCGGATCGGCTACCGGCCCACACTGATGGCGGCCTTCGGGCTGGTCGCCCTGACCTTCCTGCAGTTCGCGTTCCTGCACGAGGAGATCTGGCAGATGGCGGCCGGGTCCGCTTTCACCGGCCTGGGGATCGGGCTGGCCCTCGGCGCCATGCCCACGGTGATCGTCGAGGCTTCCGATCCGTCCAGGACCGGCATCGCCGCCGCGCTCTACAACAACGTGAAGACGCTGGGCGGGGCCGTGGCGGGCGGGGTCTTCGCCGCCCTGCTCGGTGCGTTCCTGTCGGAGTCCACCGGCGAACCGGGCGAGGGCGGCTACGCGGCTCTCTGGCTGGCGGCCTCTGCCGCGGCGGTCATCGCGCTCGCGGCGACCGCGTTCTCGCGGCGCCGCGAGGGGTGACCTCAGTTCTCCCGG
>NZ_JBHWZS010000428.1:0-6052 GCF_042728155.1 Streptomyces sp. NPDC060209 | reverse complement strand
GTCCGGCCCGCCCCCGGGTTCAGTCCCGGGCGAAGTCGGCGGCGGCGAGCAGGGCGGTGTCGGGGTTGTCGGAGAAGATCCCGTCGATACCCGCCTCGAAGTACGCCCGGAGAGCGCCGAACACGTCCCCGTAGGCGTTCGGGTCCGTGCCGCGCCGGAAGTCCGCGGGCAGGAAGGTGTTCTCGTTGCGCATCGTGTACGGGTGCAGGACCAGCCCTCGCGCGTGCGCGTCCGCGACCAGGGTGGTGGGGGTGGTCAGCCGGCCCGCGCCGTCCCTGGGGATGACCAGGTCCAGCGTGGGGCCGATGCCCTGCGCGAAGGACGCGATCCACTTCAGCCCTGCGGGCTTCACCAGATCGGCGACGGTACGGGGGTCGCCGGCCTCCACGAAGTCCCAGGGCCGTTCCTTGGGCCCGGACAGCAGGACGACACGGGGTGTGGCGACCAGCTTCGACAGCCGCCGCATCGAGCTCGGCTCGAAGGACTGGAGGATCAGCGCGGAGTTCGCACGGTGACGGCCGTAGCGGCGCAGCAGCTTGGCGAGCGGCTCTTCCAGGCCGAGCCCGAGGCCCCTGAAGTACGAGGGGTGCTTGGTCTCGACGTAGAGCCAGACCGGCCTGCCGCGCCTGCGGCCCTCCTCGTCCGCCCAGCGCAGGACCTCTTCGAACGTCGGGATCTCCCAGCGGCCGTCGTACAGCGTGTTCTCCTGGCGGTTGCCGGGGATCCGCTCCTTGGCACGGAGCGTCTTCAGCTCGGTGAGGGTGAAGTCCTCGGTGAACCAGCCGGTGAGCGACACCCCGTCGACCCGCTTGGTGGCCTTGCGGCCGGCGAACTCGGGGCGCTCGGCGACGTCCGTGGTGCCGGTGATGTCGTTCTCGTGCCGGCAGACCAGGTGACCGTCCTTGGTCGGCACGAGGTCCTGCTCGACGATGTGCGCACCCATGTCCAGGGCCAGCTGGTAGGAGCCGAGTGTGTGCTCGGGCCGGTAGCCGCTGGCGCCGCGGTGGCCGATGACGGTGGGCACGGGCAGGTCCCGGTAGGAGCCGTGCTTGCCGCTCTGCGCGTCGGGCGCGCCACGCCCGGCGGCGTTCGCCGTGCCGGACAGTCCGAGGGCCGTCGTACCTATGACGGCGGCCCCCAGGAGGGTCCGCCGACCGGGTGCAGTCTGCGCGCGCTCTGTCATGAATGCTCCTCGCGTGTGATGTCCGGCACCTTCGGGGGAGGCTTGATCGTAGGCAGCTACGCCATCGGTGGGGCGGCCCGTGGACGAACATGGCGGAAACACACGTCAACACTGCGTATCGGCTCGGTGAACCCGATGTGCGGAGAGGCGGTACCCGCGAGTATCGTCCTCACCTGCACAGACCCTCGCGAATTCCCGCCCCGGCCGCCCGGCCACGTCACCGGAGGATGCGTTGTCCCGACTCACGGTCATCAAGGCAGTGCTCGGACCGATCCTGCGCCTGCTCTTCCGGCCTCAGGTGGAAGGCGTGGAGAACATCCCGGGGTCCGGTCCTGTGATCCTCGCGGGCAACCACCTGACGTTCATCGACTCGATGATCATGCCGATCTGCTGCGACCGGCCGGTGTTCTACATCGGCAAGGACGAGTACGTCACCGGCAAGGGCCTCAAGGGCCGGCTGATGGCGTGGTTCTTCACGGGCTGCGGAATGATCCCGGTGGACCGGGACGGCGGCCGCGGCGGCGTCGCGGCGCTGATGACGGGCCGCCGGGTGCTGGAGGAGGGCAATGCCTTCGCCATCTACCCCGAGGGCACCCGCTCCCCCGACGGCCGGCTCTACCGGGGCCGTACGGGTATCGCGCGGCTGACCCTGATGACCGGTGCGCCGGTCGTGCCGTTCGCGATGATCGGCACGGACAAGCTGCAGCCGGGCGGCGCCGGCCTGCCCCGTCCGGGCAAGGTCACGGTCCGCTTCGGTGAGCCGATGGAGTTCTCGCGCTACGAGGGCATGGACCGCGACCGTTACGTCCTGCGGGCGGTCACGGACTCCGTGATGGCCGAGGTCATGCGGCTGTCCGGCCAGGAGTACGTCGACATGTACGCGACGAAGGCCAAGGCCGCCTGAGCCGGACGGGTGCATTTCGGTGCCCGGCGCGGCTGCGCCGGGTCACTCACTCGTCGGGGATGATGCCCTCCTCCAGCTTCTGGTCGCGCAGCAGGAACCACGCGGCGACAGCGGTCGCGAGCAGCACGACGGCACCGACCCCCGCCGATACCCGCAGCCCGTTGACGAAGGCCTCCTGAGCCGCGACGACGAGTTCGCTCCCCTGGTGCGCCGGGAGGTGCTCCGCCGTCTCCACGGCGCCGCCCAGCGACTCGTGGGCCGCCGTCGCGGCCGCGGCCGGGATCCCCTCGGGGGTCCCGAAGCCCTTGTAGACGCCCGTGACGATCGACCCGAGCAGCGCGATGCCGAGGGCGGCGCCGAGCTCGTACGCGGTCTCGGACACCGCTGACGCCGAGCCGGCCTGCTCCTTCGGGACGCTGGAGAGGATGACGTCGGAGGTGACGGTGAAGGCGAATCCGGCGCCGACGCCCACCACCAGGAGCAGGACCCCGATCAGCGGGTATCCGGTCTCCTTGTGGATCACCGTGACCACGGCGAGCGACACGCCGATGGCGCCGAGCCCGACGGCGACCACGGAGCGCACGGAATAGCGGCGTGCGACCCTCCCCGCCAGCAGCCCGGCGGTCACCGCACCGACGGCCGCGGGCAGTTCGGCGAGCCCGGCTTCGAGCGGGCCCCGTCCCTGGACCAGCTGCAGGAACTGGGAGAGGAAGAAGACGATCCCGGACAGGCCGAGGATGGTCAGGAGGTCGGCGAGGACCGCGCCGGAGAATCCCCGGTGGTGGAAGAGCCGCATGTCCAGCAGTGGGGCGGGGAGCTTCAGCTGACGGCGTACGAACCAGGTGAGCGCCAGCGCGCCCCCGACGGCCGCCACGCCGGTCTCCCAGCTCACGCCGTGTGCTGCCGCCTCCTTGATGGCGTACACGACGCCGATCATGCCGACCAGGGAGAGCCCCACGCTGGGCATGTCCCACGGGCCCGGCGCGGGATTCTTCGACTCGGGGATCATCTTGACGCCCACGGCGACGAGGACCGCCATCACGGGCAGGTTGATCAGGAAGACCGAGCCCCACCAGAAGTGCTCCAGCAGGAGCCCGCCCACGACCGGGCCGACGGCGGCGCCCGCCGCGGCCATGGCGCCCCAGATGCCGACGGCGAGGCTGCGTTCGCGCGGGTCGTGGAAGAGATTGCGGATCAGGGCGAGCGTGGACGGCATCAGCGTGGCACCGGCGACGCCGAGCAGGGCCCTGGCCACGATCATCATCTCGGGGCTCCACGCGTAGGCGTTGAGCACGGAGACCGCCCCGAAGGCCGTGGCGCCGGTCAGCAGCAGCTTCTTCCGGCCGATGCGGTCGCCGAGGCTGCCCATGGAGACCAGGAGTCCGGCGATGACGAAGGAGTAGACGTCGCCGATCCAGAGCAGTTGGGTGCCGGTCGGTTCGAGATCCTCGCTGAGGAACGGGGTCGCCAGGCCGAGGACGGTGGCGTCGACGGCGACCAGCAGCACGGCCAGGACGAGGACGGTGAGGGCGATCCACCGGCCCGGATGGTGCTGGTCGCCCGTGACGCCCGCCTTCGAAAAGGTGCTGCTCATTTCTCCACGCTCCGGCGTGCTCCGCCCAGGAGCAACTCGACGATCATGTAGGGGAAGTCCTGCGCGGCGACGCGGCCCGCCTGCACGGACCATGCGCAGCTCCCGATCAGGCCGTACAGGGCCTCGGTCAGCCAGGCCGGGGTGAGGTCGATCCGGAATTCGCCGCGCTCCTGGCCGCGCCGGAAGAACGCCGAGACCCGGGCGTCGAGGCGGCTCCAGCCCTCGTTGACGTCGTCGCCCTCGAAGAGCTGGTTCTCGGTGACCAGGAACGACAGCAGTCCGGCACCGGGCTGGACGGCCGCGATCAGCCGCCTCAGTCCGTCCTCGGCACTGCCCTCGTCGAGTCCGGCGGCGTCCAGTGCGGCTTCGAACTCCTGGATACCGAGGTTCTCCAGTGCCCCGACCAGAGCGTCCCGCCCGGCGAAGTGCCTGTGCAGGGTGGCACGGCCGATTCCCGCGGCCTTGGCCACCTCGTCCATGGTCGCCGTGGATCTGCGGGTCAGCAGTGCGGCGGCGCTCCGCAGCACCTGCTCACGATCGAGAGTCATGAGACGACAATAGATCAAATGAGACACTGACGTCCCACATCCCTCGATCCTTGATCGATCACGACATGGGCGGAACGCCCTGGTGACCGGTCACGGCGTGACAGTACCCATCACTTTCTGTCACTGTGTGTAATCGCTACAACTCTCTGGGTAACCACCATATGTCCCGGCCGGCTGTCGGTGCGGGACGCCTGACGGGCGGTGGGCCGGCCCCTGCGGGTGGGATCCATGACCAGCCGGCCCCAAGGAGACACATGTCCGAGCAGAGCACGGTCGAGGTCGAAACGGCTTACGGCTGGGTGTCGGGGACGGCGGAGGACGGCATCGCCCGCTTCCTCGGAATGCCCTACGGCCGTGCACCGATCGGTGAGCTGCGTTTCGCCGCTCCCGTACCGCCCGAGCCCTGGCAGGGCGTGCGGACGGCTGACACCTTCGGGGCCACGCCCCCCAAGCCGCCACTGGGTGGCAAGCTCGGTGAGATCATGCCCGACCCGAACGTCGCGGGCGACGAATGGCTGAACCTCAACGTGTGGACGACTGACACCGAGGCGTCCCTGCCCGTGCTGGTGTGGATCCACGGCGGTGGTTTCACCACCGGCTCGTCAGCCGTCCCCGCCTACGACGGTGCGACCTTCGCCCGTGACGGCGTGGTGTGCGTCTCCATCAACTACCGCCTTGGGGTGGACGGCTTCGGCTATCTGCCGGACGCCCCGGCTCCGGCCAACCGCGGCCTGCTCGACCAGATCGCCGCGCTCACCTGGGTGCGCGAGAACATCGCGGCCTTCGGGGGCGACCCGGGTGACATCACGCTGTGCGGGGAGTCGGCCGGCGCCATGAGCGTGCTCGCGCTGCTGTCGCGCGACGACGGCCTGTTCCACAAGGCGATCGTGCAGAGCGGCAACGCGCACATCGGCCAGACGCCCGGGGACGCCGCGTTGGTGCTCGGCGCGGTGGCGGAGCGCCTCGGTGTCGAGCCGACCGCTGCCGCCCTGGCGGGCGTGGACATCGACGACCTGACCGAGGCGCAGGGCGAGGTCTCCAAGGAAGTCAGCCAGAGCGCGGACGTGAACGCCTACGGGGCGAGCACCATCGCCTCATGCGGCCTGGCGTTCCTGCCCGTCATCGACGGCGATGTGCTCACCCGCCTGCCCGCGGCCGCGATCGCGGACGGCGCGGGCGGCCAGGTGCCGCTGCTGATGGGCACGACCACCGAGGAGTTCCGCCTCTTCATCGTGACCAGCGCCCTGGTGTCCGTGCTCCTGCCGGGTCCCTTCAAGACCCGCGTGAAGGCGTACGGGGCGCCGGACAGCGCCTACGACACGTACGCGACGAACGACACCGCCGCCTACCCGCGCAGCAAGCCCTCCGGTATCGCCGCCGCGGTGCTGACCGACCGGATGTTCCGTATCCCGACCTACCGCGTGGCCGAGGCCCGGGGAGAGAACGACGGGGCACCGACCTACCTGTACGAGTTCGGGTGGCGCTCCCCGGTCATCCCCAACGACGTCCAGGTCAAGCTGGGTGCCTGCCACAGCCTTGACCTGCCCTTCGCCTGGGACACCCTGTCCCTCCCGGCCAACCAGAAGTTCACCGGGACCCAGCCGCCCCAGAATCTCGCGGACGCCCTGCACAACACCTGGGTCGAATTCGCCAGGACCGGTCAGGCTTCGTGGAAGGAGTACGACGCGCAGGAGCGCCCCGTCATGACGTTCCGCTACAACAACACCACGTCCGACCAGGTCGTCAACGATCCCCGCAAGACCGAACGCGAGCTGTGGGACGGCCGTCTGGGCACCGCCTGACAGCCACCCGGTGCCCCGGGG
>NZ_JBHWZS010000427.1:0-6157 GCF_042728155.1 Streptomyces sp. NPDC060209 | reverse complement strand
GCCCCGGACCGGCGGGTCAGCCTCCGGTCCGCGCCCCGCTCAGCATGGCCGCTCTCAGGTCCGGGTCCTCCAGGGCTCCCACGCCCCGTACCGCCACCGCCGCCAGCAGATCGCGGTCCGCGCCGTGCACCGGCGCCG
The DNA here is from genome assembly GCF_042728155.1 of Streptomyces sp. NPDC060209. Classification (NCBI taxonomy): domain Bacteria; kingdom Bacillati; phylum Actinomycetota; class Actinomycetes; order Kitasatosporales; family Streptomycetaceae; genus Streptomyces; species Streptomyces sp. NPDC060209. The sequence continues at coordinate 6,019 of NZ_JBHWZS010000427.1, read as the reverse complement.
GCAGCGAGTCCAGCCAGTGCTGTCCCGACGGGGAGGCCCACGGGCTGTACGGGTGGTTCTCCACCCGCGCGATCGCCAGGCAGCCCAGCGTCAGCACCAGAGGCAGTCCGAACCAGGCGGCCACCGGGCCCGCGTAGCCGGTCTCCTGACCTGGCATCAGCATGGCGGTGGCCGCCAGGACCACCACCAGCACCGCCGCGCCCCGCACGGCCCGGGCCGCCGACTCCAGGCTCGTCCGGGTGCCGTGCGGAACGGCCAGGCCTGCCGCGACGAGGCGGTCGGCGAGGGAGCGTACGGCGTCGGCCGCCGCGGCCGCGGCCCGTATCGGCGCTATCCGGGACTGCCCTTCCGGGCCGATCACGCGGATCACGGTGCGCTCGACCTCGTCCCGCCCCTCCGGGTCGACGACCGTCGCCCAGCCCGTGTGGGCGAGCAGCAGCCGGCGCCGCAGGTGCATGGAGACCAACGCCAGATCGGCCACCCGCTGGGGCCCGCCGGCAAGGAACGCAGTCTCGTAGAGGTTGAGTTCGGGGGAGACGGGCGCCCGTGCGGCACCGAGCGGCCGCTGCGCGGCACCCGCGGTGACGAGGCACAGCCGGATGCAGGAGACGGCGGCCGCACCCCACGCGACCAGAAGAAGCAGGACCCAGAGCATGGCGGAGTTCTATGTGAAAGCTGCGGGGGAGCGCCATGGGCTGTTCACGATATGGACGAATCCCGGTCACAGACGGTCATGGGTGGCTGAATCCGTACGCATGGCGACTCCGCGCCCTTCATGAGCTGCTGCCGCAGCTGGAACCCCCTCCACAGCTCGACCCACTGCTGCAACTGGAGCCGCCGCTGCTGCCACAGCTGGATCCGCTGCTGCCGCAGCTCGATCCCGAGCTGCACGTGGAACCCGTCCCCGAGTCGCCGCCCCCGCCGGTGGAACCACCGCAGCTGCCGCCGCCGGGGCCCACCCCCGCGCACCACAGCACCGGTACGAACGCGGCTGCGGCGGCGGGCGAGCCCGAGGGGACCGACGAGGAACGCCCCGTGGGCCGTTGCCGGGCGGCGGCCACCAACTGCCCTTGGAGCTCCGGGTCGGGGAGTGCCCCCAGCCCCTGGGTGGCCACCAGGTGGGCCGGATCGGTCACATGGGCGTTGGCCAGCCGGTAGCTGTCGGCGGCCCTGCGCCCCGCCATGGTGAGCCGGGCCTTGGCCGCCGCCGCGGTGGCCAGACCGGCCCAGGCCCCGGCCACGAGCGCGGGCAGCACCTTCAGGAAGAAGGGGAACGGAATGCCCGTGTACCCGTCGTGCAGGGCGTACTGCGCGACGGTCAGGGCGATGCTGACCGGGAACCCCACGATGCATCCGACGCCCAGGGTGAGTGCCCAGGCGCGGCGGGCCCGGCTCTCGCCGGGTGCGACCAGCAGTCCGCGGGCGGCCAGACCGTCGCCGATCTCCTGCACCGCCGGATGCCGCATCACGGTCTCCCGCAGGGTGTGCAGGGCGCCGTTCGGGGCCGCGGCCAGCTCCTGGAGCACGGCGCGCTCCACCGCGTCACGGGCCTCGTCCCGCTGGACCGCGACGATGCCGGGTCCACCGATGGCCAGCCGCCCGTCCGAGTGCATGCGGGTGAGAGCGGTGTCCACCACCCGGGCCGGACCGCCGCTGAGGAACGCCTCCTCGGACAGGTCGTGCACATACACGGCCGTGCCGCTGCCCCGCAGGCCGGCGCTGCGCGTCGCGATGACCAGGAGCGTCGCGGAGACGGCCACGGCGAGAGTCAGCAGAAGAGCAAGAGTGTTCATCGCGGTCACTTTCCGAGGAGGGCGGCACGGGCGGCGTGGACCAGACGGGTCCCTCGGCGCGGTGGACGAGGGGCGGCGCGCTCCTGCCACCAGCGCGTCAGCTTCCGGCGGGCCGCGTCATCGGCCGGCAGGCCCGTGACGAGGAGGTGCTCGGCGAAGCCGAGCGCGTCGCGGCGGTAACCGGCGGACATCGGCCGGTTCCTGGCGTACGCGAGGAAGGCCTTCCGGTAGCCGTCACCGAGGATCCCGGGTAGCTCCGGTGCGACCTTGGCGACGACGTCGGCCCGTTTCGCGGCCAGGGCCCGGCTCTGTACCCCGAGCCGCCGGTGGTCGAAGCCGTCCGGTGCCGGGGTGCCGGCCACCAGGGTCGAGAGCAGCGCGGTCTGAGCCACGGCGGTCCGCTCGCGGGCCCCGGCCGCACGTGACGACGGCTCCGGGGCACGGGCGGGCCGTTGCCGCGCGGCCCGAGGCCCTGCCGCGGACGCGGCCAGCGTGCCGCGGATCGCGGTCAGTTCACCGGCCAGCTCCTCGGCCGGCGGGAAGTCGTCGTCGCGCTCCAGCAGGACCCCCGGAGGGTCCACCCGGGAGCGGAGTTCGCTCAGCACGTCCAGGACGGGGCGTGTCACGGGGTGGGCGTGCGTGTCGTGCCAGACGCCGTCCCTCTCCATGCCACCCGCCACATGGACGTACGCGATGGCCTCCACCGGCAGTTCGTCGAGGGCGGTCGACGGGTCCTCTCCGCGGTTGACGTGGTTGGTGTGCAGATTGGCGACGTCGATCAGCAGCCGTACGCCGGTGCGCTCGACCAGCTCCGCGAGGAACTGTCCCTCGGTCATCTCCTCGCCGGGCCAGGAGATCAGCGCGGCGATGTTCTCCAGGGCCAGCGGGACGGGCAGCGAGTCCTGCGCGATCCGCACGTTCTCGCACAGCACGTCCAGCGCGTCCCAGGTCCGGGGCACCGGCAGCAGATGGCCCGCTTCCAGGAGCTGTGACGCGGTGAGCGGCCCCCCGGCGCGTACGAACGCGATGTGCTCCGTCACCAGGGGCGTGCCCAGCAGCTCGGCCCGCGCCGCCAGGTCCGCGAGGCGGCCGGGGTCCGGGCGGTCGGCCCCGCCCAGGCCCAGCGAGACGCCGTGCGGGACGACCGTGACCCCGCGCTCCCGGAGCCGTACGAGGGAATCGGGGAGATGGTCCGTGCAGAGGTTCTCCGCGACCGCCTCGACCCAGTCGATCCCCGGCAGTGCCTCGACGGCGTCCGCGATCTCCGGCCGCCATCCGATGCCGATTCCCAGCTTCATGGTGTCCCCTCCCCGTTCTGTGCAGGGGTCATGGCCCCGCCAGGCGCCGGTGAACCCGGAAGGGGGGACGTTCAGAGCTGAATTTGAGGTTCCCGGACGAGGTCGGAGTGTCCCGTTATTCGATCGTGATTCTTCCGGCGAGCCTGGCGGTACCCCGTGGACCTGCGGAAACGCGGAGTAGCACAGATATGCCGACGAGCCGGACACTCCGGATTAATTCCATGGTCTGTTGACGTAGATCAACAGGCGTTCGCATGCTGATCGACATGCCATCCAAGGACGGCCCCGCGGCACGCTTCCGGCGGGGCGCGACGAGCGCGGACCCGAACCGCCGGGCCGTGGTGCCGTGCTCGGCCGGAGCAGGACCGACGACCCCGAGGGGCTGTACGGGGCCACTTCGTACGACGGCGGCCTCGCGGATTCCGTAGCCCGCCGGCCGTGACCGACCGCCGCCCGACACCGCCCGGCACAGGCGCGGGCACCCGGCGGAGCGGCCGACCTCGACCCGCACGATCCGACCCGACCGACCCGGGACCGGCCCGGCGATCCGGCATGCCCGCCGACGGTCCTCGCGGAGGACACGGCGTCCTGGACTTGACGAAGGAGAACGTCACTGATGACCAGTACCGAGAACACGCCGCACCTCGGCCGGCGGTCCCTGCTGGCCCGTGCCGCCGGAGTGGGTGCGGCGGCGGCGCTGCCCGTGGCCGCCGCACCGGCGGCCCAGGCCTCGGCCGCGCCGGCTTCGACCGCTCGCACTCCGGCCGCGGCGAAGCGGCGGTACCCGGCGAACTGGCCCGACCCCGCGCCCTACGGCCTCGCGGACACCCGGCCCGACCTGTGGCCCCGTGAGGACAATTCCTTCGTCCTCCCGCTGGAGCTGCGCCCCCGCGACAAGGAGCGCGGAGTGGTGTGGATGCGGGACACCTACGTCAACTGCTTCGTGGTCGACGGCCGTCCGCTCTACGTCGCCACGGGTACCACCCGGGTGCCCGGGCTCGAAGCTGCCGGCCCGTGGAACGACGGCATCTTCGTCTGGACGGCCCGGTCACTCAAAGGGCCCTGGAAGCTGGCCGACACGACACGGATCCGGCCCGGCGCGGAGAAGGGCAAGGTGTGGTCGCCCGAGTTCACCGACGAGAACCGGTCCGGTCGCACGGTCGTCGCTCCGTGGCAGGAGTACTGGTACGACGAGCAGTTCGGCAAGCGCGGCCAGGCCTGGGCCCCGGAGCTGCACCACTTCCGCGGGAAGTGGTACATGGTCGCGTGCATGGGCGACCACTCCGAGAAGGTCGGCTCGTTCATGCTCGTGAGCGAGGGCGGGGTCGAGGGCCCGTACAGGCTCGTCGAGGGCAACATCGAGAAGCCCTTCGGTGAGTCGTTCATCGGGGGACCGAGCTTCATCAAGCCCGGCGCCTACCACCACATCGACGGCAGCCTCTACTCCGAGGGCGACGACGCGTGGCTGGTCCTGCACAACAACCTCTATGCGAAGTTCCGCGACGACATGGAGGACATCGTCCCGACGACGAACCTCCCCACGTTCAAGCAGACCCCGTACTCGCCCGAGCCGTACCTCGAAGGCGCGTACGTGTTCAGGCACGGGGGGAAGTACTTCCTCCTCCACGCCGCCTGGGACCGGACGTCGGTCAATGCCGACGGCACCCCGCGCCACGCCTACGACGTGGGCGGCACCGGTCGCGTGCAGTACCAGTACGACGCGGTCGCCGCCGTCTCGGACAGCTTCGAGGGCCCGTACTCCGAGCGCTGGACCGTCGGCGTCGGCGCCGGCCACAACAACTTCTTCGAGGACTCCGACGGCGACCTGTGGGCGACGTTCTTCCGGAACCCGAACTTCGGCTACTGGTCCAACCCTTCGCGTCTGGCCGACGCCGCGGTGCCCGGTGTCGTACGGGTGGAATGGACCGGCCCGAAGGGCAACCGCCTGTACACCGAGCGCCGGGACCGCGACTGAGCCCTTCGTTCCGGGCGGGGCCTCAGGGCTGAGGCAGCGGAGCCATGGTCGGTGGCACCGGGCGGGAGGTGAACGACTGGTCGCCGCTCGGGGTCACCGGCACCGGCACCTGCGGGACGCCGCCGCCCGATGACACGGGCGGCCCCGAGGGACTGGCCGTCGAGGCGCCCGCCGCCTCGCGCGCCAGGCCGTCGAAGTCGACGAATCCGGTGCGCTCCAGCATGGTGATGTGGTCGAGCACCGTCTGGTTGGCGTCGGAGGCGAGCTGCCGGATCAGTGAGTTGCGCGTGGTGTGCCGGACCTGCGCGATCAGTGCGAACACCTTGCCGTGCGCGGCACGCAGGAGGTTGGCGAACTTCTGCTCGTACTCCTGGCCACTGGCCGCGGTGAGCTCCCTGAGCCAGCCCTGCTGCTGCTCGGACGGCTGGTTCGGGAGCTCCACGCCCAGCTTGGCGGCCACGTCGCGGGCCCGCCGGTCCAGGTCCGTGTGGCCGACCACCAGATGATCCCCGGCGAGCTTCACCCCCTCGCTGGGCGCGCGCTCGATGGCCTGCTGCCCCGCGGGCAGTTCCCACAGCCCGGCGAGGCGCACCTTGATCAGGAAGTCCCGGTCGGTCGCGGAGAGCGGGCCCCACTGGGTGGCGACGCTGGACGCGTTCAGATTGGCCTCGCCGGTGCCGGAGCGGTCGGCGTAGGACCACACGGGAAAGGCGAGGGCGCCGAGCGTGGCGACCAGCGCGGCGATGATGAGGGCCGTTCCGTTGATGCGTCGCAGCAAGATGTCTCCCGGGCCGGTATGTGACAGCGTCGAATCAACCGCCAACTGAAGCGTCGTTCAACCTACTTGGCGGTAATGCCGATGCGGCAGTACGGGGAGATACGTATTTCGGCGCAGGGTTGTTCAGCCGGGCGGGGAAAAGTGGGCGCACCGCCGGTCCTGCCCGGTCCTGCCC
>NZ_JBHWZS010000426.1:0-6160 GCF_042728155.1 Streptomyces sp. NPDC060209 | reverse complement strand
TCCCGGGGCCGTCCGGCCCGGGAACCACCGCCGTGCACGCGGCCCGTGAGCTCAGCGCCCTGCGGCCCCCCTTCCGTACGGAACGAGTCGCACCGGCCCCACCAGGCCGTACCTCTGCCGCATTCGCCACCCCGAAGACGGGTGCGTTCGGCACCCGTGGCCGGTTGAGGAGGACCGTGGCGAACTCCACCCGCACCGCCGCGCCTGCCGCCCGAGGGCGTCCTATCCTTTCCGGAACGGTCCGGAGGCGGGGAGTGGTGCGGTCATGCGGGTCCGGCGGGTCGAGGGCGGGAGCCTTCCTGCGTACGCCGACGGGATCCGACGGGTGTACGCCGACGTGTTCTCGGCGCCGCCGTGGAACGAGGACCCCTCAGCAGGCGCGCTGTACGCCGAGCGGCTCGCCGACGATGCCGGCCGCCCCGGGTTCACCGCCGCCCTGGCACTCGACGGGGACGTCGTGGACGGCTTCGCCACCGCCTGGACCACGCCCGGCACCTTCCCCGCCGACCGCGGCTACGGGCACGTCGCCGAGGCGCTCGGTGCCGACCGCGTCGCGGCATGGCTGTGCGGGGCCCTGGAGGTCGATGAGCTGGCCGTCCTCCCGGCCGCGCGCGGCACCGGACTGGGAGCGGAACTGCTGTCGGCGGTCACCGAGGCCGCCCCCGACGGACGGTGCTGGCTGCTCACGTCCGTGCACGCCGGGGCGACGCTGAGTTTCTACCGGCGCGCGGGCTGGCATCAGGTCCCGGTGCCGGTCCCCGGCCGTGCGGGGCTCGTCGTCCTCCTGGGGCCGGACCATCCGAACGCAGTGCACTTGTAAGTGGAGCGATGCACGACCGTTATGTGAATCGATTCAAGCGCCCGGAAGATAGTGGCCCGCCCCGAAGGCTGTCAAGGGTGCCCACCCATTCCCCCCATTCAGGTCGTACATCGCCCCTCTTCCTGGAACTTCTCGGCATCAACCCATTGACTGCGCCCGCAATCCCCGTTTAGCTTCCGAGCAACCTCATTGAAACCTTTCACGGCGAGTGGAGCGGAACAGTCCCACCGCTGAGGAGCTCCCATGAACCAGTCCGCCCCGGACCCGGCCCCGGTCCTGGCCCTGAAGGGCGTGAGCAAGTCCTTCGGTGCCGTACGGGCCCTGCAGGACGTGTCCCTGCAGTTGCTCCCCGGCGAGGCCCACGCACTCGCGGGTGAGAACGGCGCCGGCAAGTCGACCCTGATCAAGGCGCTCGCCGGAGTGCACCGCCCGGACAGCGGCGAGGTGCTCCTCGACGGCGAGCCCGTCGTCTTCCACGGCCCGGCGGACGCTCGCGACGCCGGCATCGCCGTCATCTACCAGGAGCCGACGCTCTTCCCCGACCTCTCCATCACCGAGAACATCTTCATGGGCCGTCAGCCCCGGCGGTCCCTGGGACGGATCGACCGCAAGGCCGTGCACGAGACCACTGCCGGGCTGATGCGGAGGCTCGGGGTCGATCTGGCACCGGACCGGCCCGCCCGCGGGCTGTCGATCGCCGACCAGCAGATCGTCGAGATCGCCAAGGCGCTCTCCTTCGACGCCCGCGTCCTGATCATGGACGAACCGACGGCCGCCCTGACGGGCAGCGAGACCGCCAGGCTCTTCTCCGTCGTCCGCGCGCTGCGTTCCGAGGGCGCGGCGGTGCTGTTCATCTCGCACCGCCTGGACGAGATCTTCGAGCTGTGCCAGCGCGTCACGACCCTGCGCGACGGCCGGTGGATCTCCTCGGAGCCGCTCGATGGGCTCACCGAGGACGACCTGGTGCGCAGGATGGTCGGTCGTGACCTCGACGACCTCTACCCCAAGCAGGACGCCGAGGTCGGCGAAGTCGCCCTGTCGGTGCACCGGCTGACCCGCGAGGGTGTCTTCCGCGACGTGTCCTTCGACGTCCGCCGCGGCGAGATCGTCGCGCTCGCCGGACTCGTCGGCGCCGGGCGCACGGAGGTCGCCCAGGCGGTCTTCGGTGTCGACCGCGCCGACGCGGGCGAGGTGAAGGTGGCCGGCACGGTGCTGCGCCCCGGTTCGCCGACCGCGGCGATGGACGCCGGGCTCGCGCTCGTACCCGAGGACCGGCGCCAGCGCGGGCTGGTCATGGATATGTCGATCGAGCGCAACATCGGCCTCACCGGCCTGGACGAGGTCCGCAAGCGGGGGCTCGTCAGCCGGGCCCTGGAGCACGACCGGGCCGCCGACTGGGCGGTGCGCCTCCAGCTCAAGTACAACCGGCTGGCCGACACGGTGGGCGTGCTGTCCGGCGGCAACCAGCAGAAGGTCGTGCTGGCCAAGTGGCTGGCGACCGGCCCCGCCGTGCTGATCGTCGACGAACCGACCCGCGGGATCGACGTCGGCACCAAGGCGGAGGTCCACCGGCTGCTCTCCTCGCTCGCGGCGGACGGCCTCGCCGTACTGATGATCTCCTCCGATCTTCCGGAGGTCATCGGCATGGCCGACCGGGTGCTCGTGATGCACGAGGGCCGGCTCGTCGCCGAGATCCCGCGCGAGAGCGCCACCGAGGAGTCGGTCATGGCCGCGGCCACCGGACGCAATGAAAGGGCAGCGGCATGACCACCACCATCGAGAGCCCCCCGGACACCGCGAAAGCGCCGGAGCGGAGTGCTTCCTCGCTCGTGGACGCGGTCTTCCGTGCGCGGGAGATCTCCATCGCCGGGGCGCTGGTCCTGCTGATCCTCGGCACCTACCTGGCCAACCCGCGCTTCCTGTCCGACCAGGGCATCAAGGACCTGCTGCTCAACGCGTCGATCCTGGTGCTGCTCGCGGTCGGTCAGTCCGCCGTCGTGATCACCCGCAACATCGACCTGTCCGTCGGCTCCGTCGTCGGCCTGTCCGCCTTCGCCTGCGGCAAGTTCGTCGCGGGGAGCGACCACGGTGTGCTGACGGTGATGCTGCTCGGCATCGGCATCGGTGTGGTCTGCGGCCTGGTCTCCGGAGCACTCGTCAGCTTCGGCAAGGTCCCGGCGCTCGTGGTGACCCTGGGCATGCTCTACATCATCCAGGGCGTCGACTACTGGTGGGCGCAGGGCGAGCAGATCAGCGCCTCCGACGTGCCGGAGGCGGTCCTCGGCCTCGGCAGCGGCAGCGTGCTCGGCATCCCGTATCTGCCGCTGATCGCGCTGGTCCTGCTCGCGGCGACGGCGTACTTCATGCGCAGCTACCGCTCGGGGCGCGAGCTGTACGCCATCGGGTCGAGCCCGGAGGCCGCCCGTCTCGCCGGAATCCCGATCCGCCGCCGGGTGCTCGCCGCATACGCCTTCTCCGGAGCCGTCGCCGGCTTCGCCGGGGCCCTGTGGCTGGCCCGCTTCGGCACCGTCGTCGCGGACAACGCGCACGGCTGGGAGCTGACCGTCGTCAGCGCCGTCGTCGTCGGCGGTGTCGCGATCACGGGTGGCACCGGCACCGTCTGGGGCGCGGCGCTCGGCGCCCTGCTGCTCACCACCATCGGCAGCGTCCTGGTCGTGCTGAAGGTGGACTCCTTCTGGCAGGGCGCCATCACCGGTGCTCTCCTCCTGCTGGCCATCAGCGTCGACCGGATCGTGAACCTGCGGATGACCGCCGCACTGAGGAAGAGGAACGCCCGTCATGACCACGGCGCCTGACACAAAGACGGCTCCCACGCCGCGGGCCGCATCGAAGCCCTCTCTCGTGCGCAGCCTGGCGCTGCGCTGGGACACCGCTGTCGGTGTCCTGCTGGTGGCGGTCCTCGTCGTCGGGCTCGGGACCACGGAGGGCTTCGGTTCGAGCGAGAACCTCGCGTTCGCCTTCAACGACATCGCCGAAGTCGCCATCATCGCCCTGCCGATGACCCTCCTGGTCGTCGCCGGGCAGGTCGACCTGTCGGTCGCCTCCATGCTGGGTCTGGGCAGCGCGCTGACCGGCGCGCTCTGGGAAGCCGGCTGGGCGTTCGAGACGATCGTCCCGGTCGTGCTCCTCGTGGGCGTCGCCGGAGGCCTCCTGAACGGCTGGCTGGTCACCAAGGTGGGGCTGCCGTCCCTGGCCGTCACCATCGGCACCCTGGCGCTCTACCGGGGTCTGGCCTCGGTGGCGCTCGGCAGCGACGCGGTGACGGACTTCCCGCAGGTCTACGCGGACTGGGCCGTCGACACCACGACCGTCCCCGGCACCTTCCTCACCTATCCGGTGCTGCTCTTCATCATCCTGGCCGCGATCACCGCGGTGGTGCTGCACGCCACCGGGCTCGGCCGCTCCCTCTTCGCGATCGGCGCCCAGGAGGAGGCCGCGTACTTCGCCGGCATCCGGGTCAAGCGGATCAAGCTGCTGCTCTTCGTCGTGACCGGGCTGTTCTCCGCCTTCGCGGGTGTCGTCTTCACCCTCCGGTACGGAAGTGCCCGCGCGGACAACGGGCTCGGCTTCGAGATGCTCGTCATCGCGTCCGTCCTGCTCGGAGGCATCGACTTCGACGGCGGGAAGGGCACGCTCTTCGGCGCGGTCGCCGGTGTCCTGCTGATCGGCGTCCTGAAGAACCTGCTCACGCTCAACGACATCGCCAACGAGGTACAGGTCATCGTGACCGGGCTGCTGCTCGTGGCGTCCGTGCTGACTCCGCGGGTCATCGCCACGGTCGTCGAACGACGGCACAGGCGGGCCGCGAACTCCCCCGCACCCCAGCCGTAAGTCTCTCCTCCTCCCCCGTCTCCGTACTTCTTCGCTCCCTCTTCGAAAGGCACACGCCGCCATGATGCTCCGCAATGCCGCTGGGCGCCGCGCCGTCGCGACCGCAGCCACCGCCGTCTCCCTCGCCCTCGCCCTCACCGCCTGTTCCGGCACCACGAAGGACAGCAAGGAGAGCGGGAGCGCCAAGGCCGGCAGCTCCGCGAAGGCCGACCCGGACGCCCCGCTGAAGAAGGGCCTGAAGATCGCCTTCCTGCCCAAGCAGATCAACAACCCGTACGAGAAGATCGTCGACGAGGCGGGCATCGAGGCGGCGAAGGAGTACGGCGGCACGGGCAAGGAGGTCGGCCCGTCCGACGCGAACGCGTCCTCGCAGGTCTCCTACATCAACACCCTGATCCAGCAGCGCCAGGACGCCATCCTCGTCGCGGCGAACGACCCGAACGCGGTGTGCGGCCCGCTCAAGCAGGCCATGAAGAAGGACATCAAGGTCGTCGCGTACGACTCCGACACGGCGAAGGACTGCCGTCAGCTCTTCATCAACCAGGCCAGCTCCGAGGAGATCGGCCGCAGCCTGGTCCAGCACCTCGGCGAGCAGGTCGGCTACAAGGGCAAGGTCGCGATCCTGTCGGCCACGCAGAACGCGACGAACCAGAACACCTGGATCGAGTTCATGAAGGAGGAGCTGAAGCTCCCCAAGTACAAGGACATGGAGCTGGTCAAGGTCGCGTACGGCGACGACGCGGACCAGAAGTCCTTCCAGCAGACGCAGGGCCTCATGCAGGCCTACCCCGACCTCAAGGGCATCATCTCCCCGACGACGGTCGGCATCGCCGCGGCGGCGCGCTACCTGAGCGACTCCTCGTACAAGGGCAAGGTCGTGCTCAACGGGCTCGGCACGCCGAACCAGATGCGCAAGTACATCAAGGACGGCACCGTCGAGCAGTTCTCGCTCTGGAACCCGGAGGAGCTCGGCTACCTCGGTTCGTACGCGGCCGCGGCGCTGGCTTCGGGGCAGATCACCGGCGCGGAGGGCGAGAAGTTCAAGGCGGGCAAGCTCGGTGAGTACACGATCGGCAAGGACGGCGAGGTCATCCTCGGCGAGCCGACCGTCTTCGACGCCAAGAACATCGACACGTTCAACTTCTGATCGGGGGAGCCGGCTCCATGCAGCGCGTCTGCTTTCTGCTGAAGGTCCGTGAGGACCGCAAGGACGAATACCGCGAGCGCCATGCGGCGGTGTGGCCGGACATGCTCGCCGCGCTGTCGGAGGCGGGCTGGCACAACTACTCGCTGTTCCTTCGCGAGGACGGCCTGCTGGTCGGCTATCTGGAGACGGAGGACTTCGACGCGGCCCGGGAAGCGATGGCTGCCACCGAGGTCAACGCACGGTGGCAGCGGGACATGGCCCAGTTCTTCGAGCAGACGGAGGCCGCCGACGAGGCCATGGTCCCGCTGACCGAGGTGTTCCACCTGGCCTGAACACGGCGC
>NZ_JBHWZS010000425.1:0-6176 GCF_042728155.1 Streptomyces sp. NPDC060209 | reverse complement strand
CCCCCACTCTCGTACGCCAGGGGGTGCCGCCACATCGGGCGAGTGCCGCATCTCTGCGGGTGGGGGGCCTTAGGCCCGTGCGACGGATGCCTTAGTCGGCTGCCCCCGGGGCCTCAGCCCGCGGCGGAGGGCAGGGCGACGACGAGGTCGAAGTACATGGCCACGGAGATCAGCAGGCCGAGCACACCGAGCGAGATGCCCGCCACGGCGACGGAGCGGACCCAGCCTGCCTGCGGACGGATGGAGGGAGTACCGAAGGCGGGCCGGACCAGGACGAAGACGCCGACGATCAGCGCGAGCAGCGCGAAGAGCCCGTTGACGAGGGCGGTGCTGTGCCAGGCGTCTCCGTAGATCTCGGAGATCTGCTGGGCGGCGCTGCCACCGCCGGAGGTCTTGATCTGGCCCATCAGGGTCTCGCGCTCGGCGGCGACGCGGCCGGTCCACGCGCCCGAGAGCGAGACGATGCCGAGCCCGGCGGCCACCACGGCCGCGGCTCCGGTCCCGACCCCGGCGGACGCCGCCGCTTCGGCATCGGCGTAGGGGTCCGGCTCCAGGTCGACCTCCAGGCCGTCCTCCGCGGCCGCGTCCGTCGCGGCCACGTCCATCGCGGTCACGTCGGACGAGGTCACGCCCGGTGCGACGTCGTGCGGAACGGCGTCTTCCTCGGTGGCGGCCTTCTTCGTCACGTCCGGTGCGGCGGCGGTCCCGTCCGCCGCCTTCTTCTCTTCGATGTCGTCGGTGGTCGTAGTGGAGGAGGAGGTGTTCATGCGCCGCACGCTAGGGGTCCCGTATGAGAACCTCCTTAACACTGGGCGCCTCAGCCCCGTCCCGTACGCCAGTCGGGGGCCAGGACGGCCCAGATCTCCTCGTCATGGCGCTTGCCGCGGTACGGATATGCCTCGCGCAGCACACCCTCGCGGGTCATACCGAGCCGCTCGGCCACCGCGACGCTGCGCCTGTTGGCGGAGGAGGCGATCCACTCCACCCGGTGCATGCCGCGCACGTCGACGGCCCAGTCGATCAGCTTCCGTGACGCGCGGCTCACCAGGCCCCGGCCCTCAGCCGCGGCCTCCAGCCAGCAGCCGATCTCGCAGTTGCCGGTCTCCGCCTCGAATATCCGGAAGAGGACGCCACCGACCAGCGTGCCGTCCAGCCAGATGCCGTAGAGCCGGCCGGTGTCGGCCGCCTGCTTGTCCGCGTACCGCTGGAGCAGCGCCCGCGCGGAGGTGAGGTCCGTGGCGGCCGCGGCGAACGGGATCCAGGGGTCGACCAGGGCGCGCGCCCGGTCCATGTGGGCCAGGAATTCCTCCGCCTGCCAGGGCTCGAGCGGGCGGAGCTCCGCCCCGTCGTCCCCCAGTGACACCGTGAACACAGTGCGTCTCCTCCGTCTTCGTGATGGCTCAGTGAACGCGCTGCGGGGCGGCGGCCAAGGCCTCGTCACCTGCGCGCTCTCCCGGGATTTTCGCACGCGGGGCCGAGCGGTCCGGGGGCTCGATGCTGATGCGCGGAAGCAGCCGGTCCAGCCGCGCGGGCAGCCACCAGTTCGCGCCTCCGAGCATGTGCATCAGCGCGGGCACCAGCAGGGTGCGCAGGACGAAGGCGTCGAGTGCGACTGCGGCGGCCAGCGCGATGCCGAACATGGCGATGACCCGGTCGCCGCTGAGCACGAAGGCGAGGAAGACCGAGATCATGATCACCGCGGCCGAGTTGATCACCCGGCCGGTCTCGGCGAGCCCCACCCGTACGGATCGGCGGTTGTCCCCGGTCTCGAGCCACTCCTCGTACATCCGGCCGACGAGGAAGACCTGGTAGTCCATCGACAGCCCGAAGAGCACCGAGACCATGATCACCGGGAGGAAGGGCTCGATGGGGCCCGCGCTGCCGAGTCCGAGCAGCTCGCTCCCCCATCCCCACTGGAAGACCGCGACGACGACGCCGAAGGAGGCGGCGACGGCGGCCACGTTCATCACGGCGGCCTTGAGGGGAACGGCGAGCGAGCGGAACGCCAGCAGCAGGAGCAGACAGCCGAGCCCGATGACCACCCCGACGAAGAGCGGCAGTTTGCCGATGATGATCTCCGCGAAGTCGTCGTAACTGGCCGTCACCCCGCCCACATGGATCTGGAGCGAGGTGGTGTCCCCCATGGGCGGCAGGACGTCGTGACGCAGCCGGTCGACGAGCTCGCTGGTCCGCTGCGACTGCGGCGCGGACTCGGGGACGACGGTGAGGAACGCGGTGTCTCCACTGCCGTTGTACGTGAGCGGGCTCACCGAGGCGACGCCGTCGGTGCCCCGCAGCACGGCGGGCAGGCCGTCCAGGGCGAGCCGGTCGTCGGCTCCGTCGAGGTGGGCGGCTATCGTCAGCGGCCCGTTGACGCCGGGGCCGAACCCGTCGGCCAACAGGTCGTAAGCCTGACGGGTGGTGGCCGTTGCGGGGTTGTTGCCCTGGTCGGAAGTGCCCAGGTGCAGGGAGAGAGTGGGAATCGCGAGCACCGCCATGACGGCGGCGGCGACCGCTCCCAGCAGCCGGGGGCGCCGCTCCACGAAGGCCGACCACCGGGCGGCGAAACCGGTGGCCCGCTCGCTCTGCGGCCCGTGTTCGGCGAGCCGCGCGCGTTCACGACGGCTCAGGGCGCGCATACCTATGAGGGAGAGCAGGGCGGGCAGCAGGGTCACGGAGGCCGCGACGGTCAGCACCACCGTGAGGGAGGCGGCGATCGCGACACCGTTGAGGAAGCCGAGGCGCAGGACCAGCATGCCGAGCAGCGCGACGCAGACGGTGGCTCCGGCGAAGACGACGGCGCGCCCCGTCGTCACGACGGCGTTCTGCGCCGCTTCGTGCACGGACAGGCCGTGCCGCAGCCCTCGCCGGTGCCGGGTGACGATGAAGAGGGCGTAGTCGATGCCGACGCCGAGCCCGATGAGCATGCCCAGCATCGGCGCGAAGTCGGCGACGGTCATGACATGGCCGAGCAGCACGATGCCTGCGTACGCCGTGCCGACGGAGACGAGGGCGGTGGCGATGGGCAGCAGGCTCGCGGCGAGCGAGCCGAAGGCGAGGAAGAGGACGACCGCGGCGACGGCCACCCCGACGGCCTCGCTCAGATGGAGGGTGGGCGCTTCGGTCGCGGCGACGGCGGTGCCGCCGAGCTCGATCCGGAGCCCTTCGCCCGCGGCTTGCTGTGCGGTGTCGACGACGGCCTGCGCCTGTTCCGGCGGGATCTCGCCGGCCCGGTGGTCGAAGGTGACCGTCGCGTAGGCGGTGCGTCCGTCCGCGCTGATCTGCCCCTGGGACGCCGGCCCGTACGGCCCGGTGACGTCGCCGACGCCGGGCAGGGAGCCGATCGTGTGCAGCGTCCTGGTCATCGTCCGCTCGACGCCGGCGTCGCGGACACCGGCGTCCGAGGAGTGCCAGACGACGGTGCCGGTGTCACCGCCGAGGTCCTTGAACCCCGCTTGCAGGAGCTCGCCCGCGCGGCCCGACTCGGTGCCCGGCACCTCGTAGTCGTTGGAGTACGCGGAACCCGCGAACCCCGCGGCGGTGGCCACTCCCCCGAGGACGGAAAGCCAGATGAGGACGGCGGCGAGGCGGTGCCTGAGACACCAGCGTGCGATGGCGGCCAACGGACTCGCTCCTGGGGTTCGTGGACCGTAGGGGGATATAAGGGGAAGATCCCACGAAGTCACATGACCTGAGAGCCTCACTCTGTCAGCCGTTCCTGACCTTTTGCCGCTTTCGTGGTCATGGTCACATGGCTTGACTTCCGCCTCGGCCACACGCCCGGCGCCTCACCGCCGAGCCCCGCCCGCCCTTCGCCCTTCTCCGGCCCGCCCCCTGCCCGCCCCCTGCCCGTCAGCCGGAGACGCTCGCCCTGCCGTTCTCGATGTGGCCCATCAGCCGGCGCCGGAAGGAGCCCGCCTCGTCCGCGGTCACCGCGAGGTCGTACCAGCCGTGGGCGTCGGCCGCCGAATGCACGACCGTACGGCTGCGCCCCGGCTTGACCTTGACGGTCCGGCTCCAGTCCCGCAGGTCGTCCTCGTCGACGTATCCGAGGGGCCGCACGGTGAAGGTCAGTGTCCGCCTGCCGTTGTTGCGGAGCGTGAGGTGCAGGTCCCGCTCATGGGCGTCGATACGGGAGGAGAGTTCGGCGGCGCCGTCGGCGGCTCCTTCGAACTCCCGCCGGAAGCCGTTCGGCCCGGTGACCGTGAAGCGGTAGCCCTCGCCGGCCAGCGGCACCGTCCACCGTGCCGTGCCCCTGACGTCCCGGTGCTGCGGAGCGGCGAACTCCTGGGCGTAGGGGTAGAGCGTGAAGTGCGCGGAGGACCTGCCGGAGTTGCTGAGCGTCACCCGCAGCCCTTCGTCCACACGCTTCGCCTGCGCGTCGGACTGGTAGGGCAGGGGCCGTGCCGGGCGGGTGCCCGTCTCCTGGACGGGCATGTGCTGGACAGCCGGCGGCTTCGGCTGCCAGCGTCCGCCGAACGGCGGGATCGCGGCGGGGCGCTCGGTCTCCGGCTGCCGCCGCGCGCGGGTGAAGTCGAAGGCCGAGGTGAGGTCGCCGGTGACCTGGCGCCGCCAGTCACCGATGTTCGGCTCCCTCACCCCTGTCCAGCGCTCCAGGAGGCGGATCACGGAGGTGTGGTCGAAGACCTCGGAGCAGACGTATCCGCCGACCGACCACGGGGAGACGACCAGCATGGGCACCCGCACCCCCAGCCCCGTGGGCCTGCCCTCCCAGTACTCCTCGGTCACCTCCGCGGGGGCGACCGGTGGCGGCACGTGGTCGAAGAAGCCGTCGTTCTCGTCGTAGTTGATGAGGACGACGGTCCGCCGCCACACATCGGGATGCCTGCCGAGCGCGTCCAGGACCTTGTAGACGATCGTCGCGCTGTGCACCGGCGAGGAGACGCTCGGGTGCTCGGAGTCCACCGCCGACGGGACCAGGTAGGAGACCTCGGGCAGTTTCCCCTCCGCCACGTCCCGGGCGAACTCGTCGGCGAGCGTGCCCGTCTCCACCCGTCGCAGCCCCCGCTCGAACAGACTGCGCTCGGCAGCCGTCAGAGCGGCGACGCCCTCGTCGAGCAGGCCCAGCAGCCGCTCCCGCTCACCCGCCCCGTCCGCCTCACGCACGGTGGCGTAGAAGGACTCCATGTAGGTGTGGCCGCCGGTCCTTGTCAGCGCCTTACGGGCGACGGCCTTGAAGGTGGCGAAGAACTCGATCTGGTTGTCGGTGAAGTTCTCCCACTCGGTGTACGTCTTCCAGCTCCGCCCGGCCTTCTCCAGCCGCTCGGCATACGTGCCCCAGTCGTATCCGGGGTGTGTGCCCTCGTCGTAAGCGTCGTTGCCCACGGCCCGCCTGCCGTCGGCCTCGTCGCCCGTCCTGCCGCTCCACAGGTGGTTGCGGTTCGGGCTGGTGGAGCTGTGGATCGAGGAGTGGTAGGCGTCGCAGACCGTGAAGGTGTCGGCGAGTTCGTAGTGCAGCGGGATGTCGCCGCGGTCGTAGTACGCCATGGTCGCGGCGGTCTTCGCGGTGACCCAGCCGTTCATCCAGCCGTCCGCCCAGGCCTTGGCGCCACCGTTCCAGGAGTGGTCGAGGGCGCCGATGTACTGCAGGTCCTTCTTCTGTGCTTCCGCGGCCTCGCGCACGGGGAACGGCAGGACGGTGGCACCCGCTGCTCCCGGCTGCTCGAAGACGGGCCTGCCGGAGGGGAGTTCGATGGCGTTGCGGTCACCGAAGCCGCGCACTCCGCGCAGGGTTCCGAAGTAATGATCGAAGGAACGGTTCTCCTGCATCAGGATCACCACGTGTTCGATGGCGTCCAGCCCCGCACCACCGGACCGCTCGGCCGCGGGCTGTGCGGCGATCGCCGCCTGGAGCGACGGGGGCAGGAAGGATCCCGCCGCCGCTGCGCCGAGCGCGCCGCCCCCGAGCGCGAAGAGCCGCCGCCGTGACATGTCCGTCGTCAAGTGAGCCTCCCGATTCCGTATGTACGCCTGGAAACTAGTCACGCCGGGTGGCGGCGGGAAGACCGCCGTACGGCTTGGCGGTGAACGTCCGAGAGGCGCTCGCAAGGCACGATGCCGACGGCGACGCTGCCCGGCAGAGGAGCCGGGCAGCGCAAATGGGGCGGTGCACCCGGTCAACGGGTGCACCGCCCCCAGGGCGTGTCGGGGGTCAG
>NZ_JBHWZS010000424.1:0-6179 GCF_042728155.1 Streptomyces sp. NPDC060209 | reverse complement strand
ACCCGGGGCGCGCGCCCCGGGTCCGGCGAAGGAGCGAGCGTGGCCGGACCGACGACCGCCCAGCGCGGCGAGGCCGAGCGGGCCGACACCCCGGCCCGCCCGCCGCACACCAGCCCCGAGGGGCGCCGGCTGACCGGCCGTATGCGACTGATCCTGGCCGCAGTTGGCGTGGTCCTGATCGCCGCGGCCACGGTCTGGGTCCTCTACGGGTCGTCCTGGCTGCGGCTGGAGCGGGTGACGACCACCGGCACCGACGTCCTGACCCGGAGCGAGGTCGAGGCCGCGGCGGCGGCCCCCGTCGGGTCTCCGCTGATCACCGTGGACACGGGTGTGATCGCGGACCGGTTGCGCCAGAAGTTGCCTCGTATCGACTCCGTGGATGTCGTACGGTCATGGCCGCACGGTGTCAGCCTTAAAGTGACCGAACGGAAGCCGGTCCTGTTGGTCGAAAAGGGCAAAAAGTTCATTGAAGTGGACGCAAAAGGCGTGCGCTTCGCAACCGTGGACAAAGCGCCCCCGCATGTGCCGCTGCTGGAATTGACGCCTGATCAGTCGGCGAGCCTGCGTCGCTTCGGCAGTGACCGTCTGGTGCGGGAGGCGGTCCGCGTCGCGGGAGACCTCCCGGGAAGGGTGGCCGGGGAGACCCGGACCGTACGGGTCACCTCGTACGACTCCGCCGTCCTGGAACTGACCCGGGGCCGCACGGTGATGTGGGGTAGCAGTGAGGAGGGGCCCGTGAAGGCGCGGGTGCTCACCGCTCTCATGAAAGCGTCTCCCAAAGCGGGACACTTCGACGTGAGTGCTCCCACCGCCCCTGCGGTTTCTAAGAGTTGACGCACGTTCTGCCTGGCCAGCCCCCTGGTTGGTCAGCGCTACGGGTGATCACATAGGGTGAAAAGAAAAACGGGAGGTTCGGCGTGTTCGTTGAACGTGCGCCACTTGTCGACTTAGTGTCCTGTTCGGAAGAGTCCAAGAAGCAGACACACTGGTAACCCTGAACTTCAACGTTAGGGTTTGGGTCGGCGTCCGGACCGACCCAATCGGCATCCGTCGTCGCGGCGGGACTACCGCGAAGCGACGACACGTAACTCGAGGCGAGAGGCCTTCGACGTGGCAGCACCGCAGAACTACCTCGCAGTCATCAAGGTCATCGGTGTCGGCGGCGGTGGTGTCAATGCCATCAACCGAATGATCGAGGTCGGTCTCAAGGGCGTCGAGTTCATCGCGATCAACACCGATGCGCAAGCACTGTTGATGAGCGACGCCGACGTCAAGCTCGACGTCGGCCGTGAACTCACCCGCGGCCTCGGCGCCGGGGCGAACCCGGCCGTCGGTCGTAAGGCGGCAGAGGACCACCGTGAGGAGATCGAGGAGGTCCTCAAGGGGGCCGACATGGTCTTCGTCACCGCCGGAGAGGGCGGCGGCACCGGCACCGGCGGCGCACCCGTCGTCGCCAACATCGCGCGCTCGCTGGGCGCCCTGACGATCGGTGTGGTCACCCGCCCGTTCACCTTCGAGGGCCGGCGGCGAGCGAACCAGGCGGAGGACGGCATCGCCGAGCTCCGCGAAGAGGTCGACACCCTCATCGTCATTCCCAACGACCGGCTGCTGTCCATCTCGGACCGCCAGGTCAGCGTGCTCGACGCGTTCAAGTCGGCCGACCAGGTGCTGCTCTCGGGTGTCCAGGGCATCACCGACCTCATCACGACCCCGGGTCTGATCAACCTCGACTTCGCCGACGTCAAGTCGGTCATGTCCGAGGCCGGATCGGCGCTCATGGGCATCGGCTCCGCCCGCGGCGACGACCGCGCGGTGGCCGCCGCGGAGATGGCGATCTCATCGCCGCTCCTGGAGGCGTCCATCGACGGCGCCCGCGGCGTCCTGCTCTCCATCTCCGGCGGCAGCGACCTCGGTCTCTTCGAGATCAACGAGGCCGCCCAGCTGGTGAGCGAGGCGGCCCACCCGGAGGCGAACATCATCTTCGGCGCGGTCATCGACGACGCGCTGGGCGACGAGGTGCGGGTCACCGTCATCGCCGCGGGCTTCGACGGCGGACAGCCGCCGGCCCGCCGGGAGAACGTCCTCGGGTCGAGCGCCGGGAAGCGTGAGGAGCCGGCCCCGTCGGCCCGCACCTCCGAGCCGGCGCGCCAGACCGGCGGACTGGGCTCCGTGCCCCCGCGCGAGGAGCCCCAGGCGCCGGCCGAGCCGGCACCGGTTGCGAACGAGACCTCGCTGCCGCCGGTCACCCCGCCGCACGTCCCGACGGCCCGTCCCTACCAGGACACCCAGGCCGAAGAGCTGGACGTACCGGACTTCTTGAAGTGATAGGTCCGCAGCACGCGGTGAGAGCCGCGGAGTCTTCGGCGGGCGGCGCCCATTTCGCCTTCACCGACAGGTGGGGCGGAGTGAGCGCCGTTCCGTACGAGGAGCTCAACCTCGGCGGTGCGGTCGGCGACGACCCCGCCGCCGTCCGCACGAACCGTGCGCGCGCCGCCCGTTCCCTCGGTCTCGACCCGGCCCGGGTGGTCTGGATGAACCAGGTGCACGGGCGCGACGTGGCCGTGGTCGACGGCCCCTGGGGCGACGCCTCGGACATTCCCGCCGTGGACGCGGTGGTGACGGCACGGCGCGGACTCCCGCTCGCGGTGCTCACCGCCGACTGCACGCCCGTGCTGCTCGCCGATCCGGCGGCCGGTGTCGTCGCGGCCGCCCACGCGGGACGGCCCGGTCTGGTCGCGGGAGTGGTCCCGGCCACGGTCGAGGCCATGATCGCACTGGGCGCCGAACCGTCCCGGATCGTCGCGCACACCGGGCCTGCCGTCTGCGGACGGTGTTACGAGGTCCCGGAGCGGATGCGCGCAGAGGTCGCCGGGGTCGTCCCGGCGTCGTGGTCGAAGACCGGCTGGGGAACACCCGCGGTGGACGTCACGGCTGGAGTCCACGCCCAGCTCGACGAGCTCGGCGTCGTCGACCGGCACAGTTCGCCGTTCTGCACCCTGGAATCCGGCGACCACTTCTCGTACCGCCGGGACCGGACCACGGGACGGCTCGCCGGATATGTCTGGTTGGACGGATAGGGCATGACGGATCGCAGGACTCAACTCGCGGCAAACCTGGCACAGGTGGAGGAACGCATTGCTTCCGCCTGTGCCTCGGCGGGCCGTAAGCGCGAAGAAGTGACCCTCATCGTGGTCACCAAGACGTATCCCGCGAGCGATGTGCGCATCCTGCACGAACTCGGTGTGCGCCAGGTCGCGGAGAACCGTGACCAGGACGCGGCACCAAAAGCCGCGGCTTGTGCGGATCTGTCGCTCACATGGCACTTTGTCGGACAGTTGCAGACCAATAAGGTCCGCTCCGTGGCCGGTTATGCCGATGTGGTGCAGTCGGTGGACCGGGTGAAGCTCGTCACCGCACTCTCGGCGGCAGCGGTCAGGGGTGAGCGTGAGCTCGGCTGCCTCATCCAGGTCGCCCTCGACGCCGAGAGCGGCGAACGCGGGGACCGGGGCGGTGTCGCACCGGACGCGATCGAGGAGTTGGCCGCGTCGGTGGAAGCTGCCGAGGGGCTGAGGCTCGACGGTCTGATGACGGTCGCCCCGCTCTCCGGTCCCTACGCCGGAAGGCAACGGGACGCGTTCGACCGCCTGATGGAATTCTCATCCCGCCTGCGCGGGAACCATCCGGCTGCGAACATGGTCTCTGCTGGGATGAGCGCGGATCTCGAGGACGCGGTCGCGGCCGGGGCGACACATGTACGCGTCGGTACGGCGGTACTCGGAGTCCGACCCCGGCTCGGGTAACGTCGCGAAGCAAGTCGGACCACAGCAGAAAATATGGTCATTCCCGCTTCACGCGGGCTGGCCGGAGTGGATCTCGGGCACTTGGTGACACGAATGCCGATCCACCACAGAGCGGAGGACTCGGAGCATGGCCGGCGCGATGCGCAAGATGGCGGTCTACCTCGGCCTCGTGGAGGACGATGGGTACGACGGTCCGGGGTTCGACCCCGACGACGAATTCGAACCCGAGCCGGAGCCCGAGCGCGACCGGCGGCGGCACCAGCCCGCGCATCCGGTGGAGCGGGAACGGGACGAACCGGTGCGATCGGTGCAGCCGCCCGCACCGCGGGAACCGGTTCAGCTCCCGGCGGAAAGCGGACGACCCGCCCGAATCGCCCCCGTGGCATCCATCACACCTGACCGCCCGAACATGGAGAAGAACGCACCGGTGATCATGCCCAAGGTCGTGTCCGAGCGGGAGCCCTACCGGATCACCACGCTGCACCCCAGGACCTATAACGAGGCCCGTACCATCGGGGAACACTTCCGCGAGGGCACTCCGGTGATCATGAATCTCACGGAGATGGACGACACGGATGCGAAGCGACTTGTCGACTTTGCCGCGGGACTCGTCTTCGGTCTCCATGGCAGCATTGAGCGTGTGACGCAGAAGGTGTTCCTGTTGTCGCCTGCTAACGTCGATGTCACGGCGGAGGACAAGGCCCGCATCGCAGAGGGCGGGTTCTTCAACCAGAGCTGAGAACACCGGGAACAAACCCGGCCGGGAGGCCGGGGCTACGAGAGCCAGGGGAGAGGGAAGCGCGGGACATGGGCGTCGCACTGGATGTTGTCTATATCGCGCTGATGTGTTTCCTCATCGTGCTGATCTTCCGGCTGGTCATGGACTATGTCTTCCAGTTCGCACGTTCATGGCAGCCAGGCAAGGCGATGGTGGTCGTTCTCGAGGGCACTTACACTGTCACGGATCCACCGCTGAAGCTTCTGCGGCGGTTCATACCGCCGTTGCGTCTCGGGGGCGTGGCACTTGACCTGTCCTTCTTCGTTCTGATGATCATCGTCTACATTCTGCTCAGCCTCGTGGGCAAGCTTGCGAGCAGCGTGTGAACGATACGGTCTTGCCGACTGCCGACGACTACGTAGAGGTGAAGAAGAGATGCCGCTGACCCCCGAGGACGTGCGGAACAAGCAGTTCACGACCGTCCGCCTCCGAGAAGGCTATGACGAGGACGAGGTCGATGCCTTCCTCGACGAGGTCGAATCGGAACTGACCCGTCTGCTCCGTGAGAACGAGGACCTGCGCGCCAAGCTGGCCGCCGCCACGCGTGCGGCCGCGCAGAACCAGCAGCAGCAGGGAATGCGCAAACCGCCGGAGCAGCAGGACCGGCCGGGTGCCCCGGTGCCGGCCGCCATATCTGGTCCGCCGGTGCAGCAGCAGCAGCCCCCGCAGATGGGTCCCCCCCAGCTGCCCGGTGGCGCTCCGCAGCTGCCTGCCGGTCCCAGCGGCCATGGTCCTCAGGGCGGCCACGGTCCCGGTCCGCAGGGCCCGCACGGCCCCGGCCCGATGCAGGGCGGTCCCATGGGTGGCCCGATGGGCGGCCCCATGGGCGGTCACGCTCCGCAGCAGCAGATGCAGCAGCAGCAGCAGCAGATGCAGCAGCAGCAGATGCAGCAGCCCGGTCAGGGCCCCGGTGGCGACAGCGCCGCCCGTGTCCTCTCCCTTGCCCAGCAGACCGCCGACCAGGCGATCGCGGAGGCCCGTTCCGAGGCCAACAAGATCGTCGGTGAGGCGCGCAGCCGTGCCGAGGGCCTCGAGCGCGACGCCCGTGCCAAGGCGGACGCCCTGGAGCGGGACGCGCAGGAGAAGCACCGCGTGGCGATGGGCTCGCTGGAGTCGGCCCGCGCGACGCTGGAGCGCAAGGTCGAGGACCTGCGTGGCTTCGAGCGCGAGTACCGGACCCGTCTGAAGTCCTACCTGGAGAGCCAGCTGCGTCAGCTGGAGACCCAGGCCGACGACTCGCTGGCTCCGCCGCGGACCCCCGCCGCCGCCTCGCTGCCGCCGTCGCCTTCGCTGGCTCCGGCCGGTGCGGGAGCGATGGGGCACACCATGGGCGGCAACCACGGTGGTCACGGCAACCAGCAGATGGGCGGCGGCAACCAGTCGATGGGCGGTGGCCCGTCGTACGGCGGCGGCCAGCAGCAGATGTCGCCCGCGATGACGCAGCCGATGGCGCCGGTGCGGCCGCAGGCGCCGCAGCCGATGCAGCAGGCTCCGTCGCCGATGCGCGGGTTCCTGATCGACGAGGACGACAACTGATCGGTACGCGCTCGCTGAGCGCGTAGCCGTCGGCAGGCTGAGGGCCGGGCCCCGGGGTTTTCCCC
>NZ_JBHWZS010000423.1:0-6197 GCF_042728155.1 Streptomyces sp. NPDC060209 | reverse complement strand
GGTGCGGAGAGCGGTGTTCCGCCGCGCGGACACCGCTCTCCTCTGCGGCCGCCCTCCAGGAAGGATCAGCCCCGGGCGCGCCTGCGGGCGATGACCGTGGCGCCGGCGCCGGCCGCCAGCAGGACTGCCGCGCCGCCCGCGATGTACGGGGTCGAGGAGCTGGACCCGGTCTCGGCGAGGTCGCCCGAGCCGGAGGCCGCCTGGACCGGGTCGGAGCCGGTCTGGGGCTTCACGTCCACGGGCTCCTCCTTGCCACCGGTGCTGTCCGTGTCCCCGGAGCCGTTGTCCCCGGAGCCGTTGTCGTCGGAGCCGTTGTCGCCGGAGCCGTTGTCGCCGCCCGTCGATCCGCCGTTGCCGGAGGAGCCGCCGTTCCCGGATCCCCCGTTGTCCGAGCCCCCGTTGTCCGAACCGCCGCCGTCGGGCGTCTCGCACGTCGCTTCGGCCAGCGTGACCTCGCCCTCCACCTCGGCGACGTTCAGGTCGAGCGGGTTGACGGACACACGCAGTTGCAGCGCCGTCGCGGCGGCCGTCCGGGTCGTCGTCTCCGTCTTCGACAGGTCGAGAGTCACGTCACCGACGCCCGGCACCTGCACCTTCGTCGTGCCGCCCGAGGTGAGCCGGGTCTTCCTTCCGAACACCGTCACATGCCCCAGCACGTTCGACTCCGCCACCGGCTTGTGGCCCACCTCGCACAGTGCCTTGGAGGTGACCTTCTGGACCTCGATCAGCGAGAGCAGTGGCAGCCCCGGCACGTGCACCCGCGCTGCGGCGAGATCGGTGTACCCCTCCGCCTTGTGCTTGTCCACCGTGGCGTTCGCCGTGGCCACATCGGCCTTCAGCACACGGACGGGACGGCCCTTGTTCACGCCGTCGAGCTCCACACTGAGCGCGGTCTTCCCAGCGCTCGCCGGCGCATGGACCTCGTTGAGCGTGGCGGTGAGCGGCACCTGGACCGACTTGTTCATGAGCGAGACGTCGAGCCCGGCACGGAGGACGACCGCGCTCGCCTTTCCGTGGCCGCCGGCCGGAGTGGCCGGGATCGTCGCGGTGGCTGCCTGCGCGGGGACGGCGAGGAGCAGGGCGACGGGTGCGGCGGCGAGCGCCAGGGCAGCCGGACGGAAGGTGTTGCTGTTCAAGATGGTGGAACCCCCACAAGAGACATGGAGCCACCGGCGCCGTCCAATGGGGGACATCGCGGGCACCGGTGGCCTCGACTCCGTGAATCTTTACGCACAGAGAGTGAACTGGCGGATACCTTCCGCCAGTTCACTCCAAAGAGGGGTTTCCGTGTGCACATTCGAATCTACCGGCACAGTAGTTCCTCGGAATCACCCGTTTCACGGACGGAGGGCGTTCGCCGGGCGCCCCGGACGACGCGCAGAGCTATTTCAACGAGAGGCGGGTCCCGGAGTCACCGCCGGTCAACACGGCGCCCTTCGCGAGGTCAACCGGTGATCAGCCCATCACCCGCCCGTTGAGCACCACCGTCCGCGGGGACGCCAGCACCCGTACGTCCGCCCTCGGATCCTCGTCGTACATCACCAGGTCGGCCGGTGCTCCCTCCTCCAGCACCGGCCGGCCGAGCCACCGACGCGCACCCCAGGCCGTCGCGGAGAGCGCGTCGAGGGCCGGGATGCCCGCCTTCACCAGCTCGGCGACCTCCTCCGCGATCAGGCCGTGGGCCAGCGACCCACCCGCGTCCGTGCCGGTGAAGACCGGGATCCCCGCGTCGTACGCCGCGCGCACGGTGTCGTACCGGTCCTCGTGGAGCTGCCGCATATGAGCGGACCAGCGGGGGAACCTGGACTCGCCGCCTGCCGCGAGAGCGGGGAAGGTGGCGATGTTGACCAGGGTCGGGACGATCGCCACGCCGCGCTCCGCGAAGAGCGGGATGGTGTCCTCGGTCAGCCCCGTCGCGTGCTCGATGCAGTCGATCCCGGCCTCCACCAGGTCCCGCAGCGCGTCCTCGGCGAAGCAGTGTGCGGTGACCCGCGCGCCCAGCCGGTGCGCCTCGGCGATCGCGGCCTCGACCTCGCCGCGGGGCCAGCAGGCGGTCAGGTCCCCGGCGTCGCGGTCGATCCAGTCGCCCACCAGCTTCACCCAGCCGTCGCCGCGCCGCGCCTCCTGTGCGACGTAGGCGACGAGGTCACCGGGCTCGATCTCATGGGCGAAGTTGCGGATGTAGCGACGGGTCCTGGCGATGTGCCGCCCCGCCCTGATGATCTTCGGAAGGTCCTCACGCTCGTCCACCCACCGGGTGTCGGAGGGCGATCCGGCGTCCCGGATGAGGAGCGTGCCGGCCTCGCGGTCGGTGAGTGCCTGCTTCTCACTGGTCGCGGCGTCCACGGGCCCCTGGTGGCCGAGGCCGACATGGCAGTGCGCGTCGACGAGGCCGGGCAGCACCCACCCTGTGAGCGTCACGGCATCGTCCGCGCCCGGCGGCCTCTCGTAGGTGATCCGCCCGTCGACCGCCCAGAGTCCGTCCTTGACCTCGTCGGGTCCGACGAGCACCCGTCCCTTGATCCGCAGCACCGGCGCCACTTCGTGATCGCTCATGGACAGCACTGTACGAGGCGGTCCGCCCTGGGCCCCGGGAGGTGCTGGGTACCCTCGACGCAGGCGCTGACCGCGCACCGGCCGACCCGAAGAGAGCACCACCGTGACGCACCCATTCCTCGACCTCGCCCCGCTCACCGCCGCGCGTTTCGCAGCGATCGAGCGGCGGGTGGCCGGCCTCCTCGCCACCGAGCAGGACGTCGTCATCATGCAGGGCGAGGCGCTGCTGCCCCTCGAAGGCTGCATCCGGGGCGGCGCCCGGCCCGGTTCGACCGCGCTGAACATCGTGACCGGGCCGTACGGCCAGACCTTCGGCAACTGGCTGCGCGACTGCGGCGCCGAGGTCGTCGACCTCGCGGTCCCGTTCCACTCGGCGGTCACCGCCGAGCAGGTCGAGCGGGCGCTGGCCGAGCACCCGGAGATCGACTTCGTCTCGCTGGTGCACGCCGAGGCGGCGACCGGCAACACCAATCCGGTCGCCGAGATCGGCGAGGCGGTCCGGGCACACGGTGCGCTGTTCATGGTGGACGCCGTCGCGTCGGTCGGTGCGGAGCCGCTGCTGCCGGACGCCTGGGGGATTGATCTGTGCGTCATCGGCGCGCAGAAGGCCATGGGCGGCCCGGCCGGGGTGTCCATGGTGTCGGTGAGCCCGCGGGCGTGGGAGCGGATGGCCGCCAACCCGCAGGCCCCGCGCCGGTCCTACCTCTCGCTGCTGGACTGGAAGGCCCGCTGGATCGACGGGGGCCGCAGGGCGCTGCCGCACGCTCCCGCCCAGTTGGAGATGCTGGCTCTCGACGCGTGTCTGGAGCGGATCGAGGCGGACGGCCTGGACACCGTGATGGCACGGCACGCGTCGGCCGCCGCGGCGACCCGGGCGGGTGCCACGGCGCTCGGCGGCGGGCTGGAGCCCTATGTCCACGGCGCCCGTGACGCGGCGCCGGTCGCCACGACGCTGCGCACTCCGGCGGGCGTCGACGCCGCGGAACTGGTCGCGCACGCCTTGGCGGCCGACCCGTCGCTGCCGCTGATCGCGGGAGGCGGGTCGCTCTCCAAGGAGATGATCCGGGTCAACCACTACGGCGTGGACGCGACGCGGGAGGCGGTGCTGTCCTCGCTCGCCGCCCTGGGCGCCGCACTGGCAGGCGCGGGCCGGGAAACCGATATCGATGCTGCCCGCGAAGCCGTCGCGGAAACCTGGCCGAACAACTGAATTGAATTCGGCACCCACAGTTGCCGATTTAGTCGACCAAAAAGGGGAGCTGCTTTACCGGGAGCAGCTCCCCGCATTCTTCTTCCCCCGTTCTCCAGACCTAAACGCAGCGATTCCGGCTGGGTCGATCCAGGTAATCCGAGCGGGTGTCATGAGGGTTACAACGATGTGACCGAACCCACATCGAGCCCGTTATGACCGATAAATTCCGGACAAATTTACCGAAATCGCCGCCCGAACGGGCCGGGTCCGCGCCCGCGTGATAACACAGCAGGCCTCTTCACCCAACCCCTTGCGACGATGCAATTTTGATTTTTGCTGGGTAAATTCAATTCGCATGACCGCCGCACCAGCAGATTTTGCAAGTGCCCGAAGCGAATTCCTCAGAATCGACACCCCGCGAGTGGAGGACGGAGCCGCGATCTGGCGCATTGCCCGCGACTCCGAGGTCCTGGACCTCAACTCCTCGTACAGCTACCTGCTGTGGTGCCGTGACTTCGCGGCGACCTCAGTGGTCGCCCGCGACGAGAACGGCGACCCGATCGCCTTCGTGACCGGATACATCCGCCCCGACCGCCCCGAGACGCTCGTCGTCTGGCAGGTGGCCGTCGACCGGGCCCACCGCGGCAAGGGACTGGCGGCCACACTGCTGGACGCGTTGACCACCCGTGTCGCCTCCGACCAGGGCCTGACATCGGTCGAGACGACCATCACCCCGGACAACACCGCCTCCGACCGGCTGTTCACGTCCTTCGCGCAGCGGCACGACGTGCCGCTGGAGCACGAGGTGCTCTTCGACGGGGCTCTGTTTCCCGAGGGGACGCACCTGCCGGAGGTCCTCTACCGCATAGGTCCGTTCTAGGGCCTCCCAGCGCCCCTCCGCGCCCCGCCCGGGCGCGGCTTCCTCGGGCATGTGCCTGACCCGCCGCCCGTCACACCCCCCTCGAGCAGGAGATCAGCTGTGACCATCACCCCGCCCGCCCTGAGTGTCTTCGAGAGCCTTGAGTCGGAAGTACGGAGCTACTGCCGCAGCTGGCCCGCGGTGTTCGACCGCGCGCAGGGTGCCCGGCTCACGGACGAGGACGGACACTCGTACCTGGACTTCTTCGCCGGTGCCGGGTCCCTGAACTACGGGCACAACAACCCGGTGCTGAAACGCGCGTTGATCGACTACATCGAGCGCGACGGCATCACTCATGGCCTGGACATGGCCACGACGGCCAAGCGGGCGTTCCTGGAGACGTTCGAGAACGTGATCCTGCGTCCCCGTGACCTGCCGTACAAGGTGATGTTCCCCGGCCCGACGGGGACGAACGCCGTCGAGTCGGCGCTGAAGCTCGCCCGCAAGGTCAAGGGCCGCGAGTCGGTCGTCTCGTTCACCAACGCCTTCCACGGCATGTCGCTGGGTTCGCTGGCGGTGACCGGGAACGCGTTCAAGCGGGCCGGTGCCGGCATCCCGCTGGTGCACGGCACCCCGATGCCGTTCGACAACTACTTCGACGGGAAGGTGCCCGACTTCCTGTGGTTCGAGCGGCTCCTGGAGGACCAGGGTTCCGGGCTGAACAAGCCCGCCGCGGTGATCGTGGAGACCGTGCAGGGCGAGGGCGGCATCAACGTCGCCCGGGCCGAGTGGCTCCGCGCGCTGCAGGACCTGTGCCACCGCCAGGACATGCTCCTGATCGTCGACGACATCCAGATGGGCTGCGGCCGGACCGGCGGCTTCTTCTCCTTCGAGGAGGCCGGCATCGTCCCGGACATCGTGACGCTGTCCAAGTCGATCAGCGGTTACGGGCTGCCGATGTCGCTCTGCCTCTTCAAGGGCGAGCTGGACATCTGGGAGCCCGGCGAGCACAACGGCACCTTCCGCGGCAACAACCCGGCCTTCGTCACCGCCGCGGCCACGCTCGACGCCTACTGGGCCGACGGCCAGATGGAGAAGCAGACCCTGGCCCGCGGCGAGCAGGTCGAGCAGACGCTGCTGGCGATCTGCGGCGAGGACGACACCGCGCAGTTCCGCGGCCGCGGCCTGGTCTGGGGCCTGGAGTTCACCGACCCCGAGCGCGCGTCCGCCGTCTGCAAGCGCGCCTTCGAGCTGGGCCTGCTGCTGGAGACCTCCGGCCCGCAGTCCGAGGTCGTGAAGCTGCTCCCGCCGCTGACCGTCACCCCCGAAGAGCTGGAGGAGGGCCTGCGCACGCTGGCCCGCTCCGTCCGCGAGACCGCCTGAGCGGGGTACTCCCCCGCCCGGGCACCAATGAGCAGGACAGAAGAGAAAGGCACCATCGCACCGTGATCGTCCGATCTTTCAGTGACATCGAGAACACCGACCGGCACATCAAGTCCGCTTCGGGTACTTGGGAGAGCAAGCGCATCGTGCTCGCCAAGGAGAAGGTGGGCTTCTCGCTCCACGAGACCGTGCTGTACGCGGGCACGG
>NZ_JBHWZS010000422.1:0-6224 GCF_042728155.1 Streptomyces sp. NPDC060209 | reverse complement strand
CGACTCGGCGGCGGGCCCTTTCCGCGTGGCCGTGGTGTCGTCGGCGTCGTCGAGGATGCCGGACCGCACGATGAGGACCCCGAGGTGGGTGCGGCTGGTGGCGCCGAGGGCCTGCATCAGCTTGGCGATGTGGGAGCGGCAGGTGCGGACGCTGATGCCCAGCTTGCGGGCCACCGCGTCGTCGACATGGCCCTGGCTGAGGAGCCGGGCGATGCTCTGCTGGACGGCCGTGACCTGGATTCCCGGGGTGGTCGTGGGGAGTTGCCGGGTGAGCGGGGTCGCCTGCGCCCAGAGGACCTCGTAGACCTGCACGAGGTAGCGGACGAGGGCGGGGTGGCGGATCTCCAGGGCCACGTTGCGCTCGGGAGTGGCCGGAATGTAGGCGACGGCACGGTCGAAGATGATGAGCCGTTCGACGCTCTGCTCCACGGTGCGGATCTGGAGGCAGTCGGGCGGAATCTGCGCCACGTACTCCTTGACCCGGGAGTTGTAGCGCGCCGGATGCTGGTAGATGTGCCGCAGACGGGCTCCTCCCGCGATGGCCGAACGGGCGTTGTCCAGGCCCTGCGACATGTTGTGCTCCAGCCGGTTGCCCCCGGGCTGCGCCGTCAGGACCTCCTCGCTCGCGTGGAGGGAGGCCTCCCGGAGCGCGGACACGATCAGCGGCCTCCCCGCGAGCACGGTGATGGCGAGATTCGGGTCCTCGTCGGCGACGGACGCCAGCGGCGTGAGGACCCGGCTCAGTGCGGTGCTCAGCTGTATCCGCTCGTCGATCTCGCGGGTGATGGGCTGCAGCAGATGGGCAAGCGCGGCGGACGGCGGGACGGGGCGCATCCACGCGTCGTCGCCCGTGTCGGGGTGGACGAGGGACATGTCGATCAGGCACGGTGCCGACGTCAGGGCGGTGCGGGAGACGCGGCCCTGACGGAGCGCCTCCTCGTACAGCTGGATCGCCGGTTCGCAGAGCTCCCTGGGGCCGTGCGGATGTGCCGGTTTCGTCTCATCGGTGTTCATTTGACGACCCCTCACTTTGTGCAGTGCAAAAAGATGACGGTGGCGGAAGCCGCGTCGGCGGGGGAGTGTGGGCGAGCCGGGCGAGGGGGGAACTCGCCCGGCTCGTCACGGGCGTGGCCGCGCTCTCCTCCGTTGCGCGGACAGGCCGTTCGGCTTCGGGGCGGGGGTGCCTCGGGCCTCGCACGTTCAGGAGTCCTGATCCAGGATTCCTGAACGTGCGATCAGGTAGCCGAGCTGGGCGCGGCTGGTGCTTCCCAGAGTGGCCGACAGCTTGGCGACGTGGGCCCGGCAGGTGCGGACGTTCATGCCGAGGCGTCGGGCGATGGAGTCGTCCACATGTCCTTCGACGAGGAGTTGGGCGATGGAGCGCTGGACCCCGCTGATCCCCTCGGGGGTCGGCTCGTACTTGATCTCCTCGAGCAGCGGGGCCGCCCTGGTCCAGAGCTGCTCGAAGACCTTGGCCAGGTATTCGACCAGGCCGGGGTGCCGTAGTTCCAGTGCGACCATGCGGTCGTCCTGGGCGGGAATGAAGGCGACGGTGCGGTCGAAGACGATCAGGCGCTCGATGAGTTCCTCGAGGGTGCGTATCTCCACGTGGTCGCCGGCCATGCGTTCGGCGTAGGCCAGCGTGCTCTGGCTGTGGCGCGCGGTGTGCTGGTACAGGGTGCGGATCCTGATGCCGCGGTCCACGACGGACAGGCCGCGCTCCAGGGACCTGCTGAGGATGTCCTCGGGCCTCCCGCCTCCAGGCTGGACGGTGAGGACCTCGGAGCGGCACTCCGCGGTCGCGAGGTCGAGGGACGCGTTGATCCGGTTGACGCCCTCCAGCACGGTGATGGCGTGGTTGGCCGACGGGCCCTGCGCGCTGATGTCCATGAAGGGTTCGAAGCACTCGGCCAGCGCCAGGGAGTGCCGACGGCGTTCCTGGATCTCACGTTCTATGGGATGAAGGTGCTGCGCCAGGGCCGCCGACGGTGCGACGGGGCGGAGCCAGTCCGCGGCATCGGGATCGGGGTGCAGCAGCGCGAACTCGATCAGGCAGGGTGCCGGCTCCACCTCGGCGCGGGCGATGCGTCCGGTGCGCAGCGCAATGGCGTAAAGGCGTGCTCCGTCATCACATAGTTCGGCAATCCCGTGAGGATGTGTCGGTTTTGTGGTACTTGTACCCATATCTCCACCCCCCAGGTTCCTGAACTTGCAGGAACATGATGCATCGACGCAGTGGTGTTCGAGTGCCCAGGTGAGACATCGTCTTCAGTGCGGGGGAGAAGAATCCACAAGTGAGGACGAAGCCGACTATGTACAAGCGAATGCTTCGCTCGGCGCTTGCCGCCTCGTTCGTCGCGGCCATGGGTTTCGGGCTGTCGAGCGCGGGCGACATCGGCTGGAGCAGCGAGGCGGCTGCTGCGCCCGGCGACATCGGCTGGGCCGTGCAGGCTGCCGCGCCGGGGGACATCGGTTGGGTCGCTCCCGCGAGCGGCCAGGGGGACATCGGCTGGGTCGTGCAGGCTGCCGCGCCGGGGGACATCGGCTGGATCGCCCCCACCAGTGGCCAGGGCGACATCGGCTGGTCGGCTCCGACCGACATCGGCTGGTCCACTCCGGCCCGCGCCGCGGCATGACCACCCCACCGGACGACCGCACCTTCCGGCGGGAGATGGCCACGGCATATCGCTCAGGGTGGCATTTCATCGATCTGCTCACGGCACTTACCCGCCAGGGCGATTCGTTGATGGTCACCCTGTTCGGAGAACCGATTGTCGTCGTGATGGAAACGGATGACGATATCCGTGCCTATCGCTGTCTTCGCCGGCCTCGCGGAGCGCCGCAACCGGTCCGCTGTGCCGTGAGGTACGGCATGATTTTCGTGAATCTCGATCAGCGCGACCACGAGCTGTTCGAACAAGAAGCCATTTCCGCCACCCCCCGCAGTGCCTGAACGATTCCCCCGTCGTTCCATATCGTTCCGGCACTTCCCCCACACAACGGCGCCATCGTGACCTGAACACGGTGGCGCCGTTGTGCTGCCCGGAACCAATTGAATTCGCTCAGCCTTTTCCGAGAGCCCTGTCGACGGCGATCTCGATGACGACCCGCTCGGGGTTGTGCCGCGGAGTGCGCTCGTAGCGCTCCGCGTAGCGGCGGACCGCGTCCTGGACCTCGGCGGGCTCCGTACGGACCACAGCCCGGCCCTCCAGGGTCGCCCAGCGGCGCCCCTGCATCTGGCAGACCGCGACCCGCGCCCCCTCCGGGCCCGCCGCCAGCACGTGGGCGACCTTTCTGGTGTTCCCGCCGGTGATGATGCGTGCGATCCGCGTCTCCGGGTCGTACGTCACGCCGACGGGAACCACATGCGGTGTGCCGTCCGGGCGGAGCGTCGTCAGGGTGCACACATGGCGCTCCCGCCAGAAGGCCAGGTACTCGGGTCCGGGGTTGCGTACGTCAGGCATGGGGTCAGCCTAGAGACAGGGCGAGATGCGGCGGCCCCGGGAGGCGCCGGGCCGGCCTTGAGTGGAATAGACTCAACTTTGTACCCGTTGTTCGAGTCATAGTTCTGAGAAGACCAGTACGAGGAGGAGACAACGCCCGTGGACGCCGAGCTGACCAACAAGAGCCGTGACGCCCTCAACGCGGCCACCAGCAGGGCCGTCAAGGACGGACATCCGGATCTGACCCCCGGGCACCTGCTGCTGGCACTGCTCGCGGGCGAGGACAACGCCAACATCACCGACCTGCTGGCCTCCGTCGAGGCCGACCAGGTGGTCGTGCGCGA
Source organism: Streptomyces sp. NPDC060209 (assembly GCF_042728155.1). Classification (NCBI taxonomy): domain Bacteria; kingdom Bacillati; phylum Actinomycetota; class Actinomycetes; order Kitasatosporales; family Streptomycetaceae; genus Streptomyces; species Streptomyces sp. NPDC060209. Next base: position 2,437 of record NZ_JBHWZS010000422.1, on the reverse strand, counting down.
GGAGACCGAGCGGCTCCTCGGCGCACTGCCCAGCGTCACCGGGTCGACCGTCGCGCCGCCCCAGCCCAGCCGCGAGCTGCTCGCCGTCCTCGCCGACGCCGACCAGCGCGCCAAGGAGCTCGGCGACGACTACCTCTCCACCGAGCACCTGCTCATCGCCGTCGCGGCGAAGGGCGGCCGCGCCGGTGAGATCCTCGACGGGCAGGGAGCCAGTGCGAAGAAGCTGCTGGACGCATTCGAGAAGAGCAGGGGAGGGCGCCGGGTGACCACTCCCGACCCCGAGGGCCAGTACAAGGCGCTGGAGAAGTTCGGCACCGACTTCACGGCCGCCGCGCGTGAGGGCAAGCTCGACCCGGTCATCGGCCGTGACCAGGAGATCCGCCGCGTCGTGCAGGTGCTGTCTCGCCGCACGAAGAACAACCCCGTGCTCATCGGTGAGCCCGGCGTCGGCAAGACGGCCGTCGTCGAGGGGCTCGCCCAGCGCATCGTCAAGGGCGACGTCCCCGAGTCCCTGCGGAACAAGCGGCTCGTGTCCCTGGACCTCGGTGCGATGGTCGCGGGTGCCAAGTACCGAGGTGAGTTCGAGGAACGCCTCAAGACCGTCCTCTCCGAGATCAAGGAGAGCGACGGGCAGATCATCACCTTCATCGACGAGCTGCACACCGTCGTCGGCGCGGGCGCCGGCGGCGACTCCGCGATGGACGCCGGCAACATGCTCAAGCCGATGCTCGCCCGTGGTGAGCTCCGCATGGTCGGCGCCACCACACTGGACGAGTACCGCGAGCGCATCGAGAAGGACCCCGCCCTGGAGCGCCGCTTCCAGCAGGTCATGGTCGCCGAGCCCTCGGTCGAGGACACCATCGCCATCCTGCGTGGCCTCAAGGGCCGCTACGAGGCGCACCACAAGGTCCAGATCGCCGACTCCTCGCTGGTGGCCGCCGCGACGCTCTCCGACCGCTACATCACCTCCCGGTTCCTCCCCGACAAGGCCATCGACCTCGTCGACGAGGCGGCCTCCAGGCTCCGCATGGAGATCGACTCCTCGCCCCTGGAGATCGACGAGCTCCAGCGGTCCGTCGACCGGCTGCACATGGAGGAGCTGGCGCTCAAGAACGAGACCGACGCGGGCTCCAAGCAGCGCCTGGAGAAGATCCGCCGCGACCTCGCCGACAAGGAGGAGGAGCTGCGCGGTCTCACCGCCCGCTGGGAGAAGGAGAAGCAGGGCCTGAACCGCGTCGGTGAGCTCAAGGAGCGCCTCGACGAGCTGCGCGGCCAGGCCGAGCGCGCCCAGCGCGACGGCGACTTCGACACCGCGTCCAAGCTGCTGTACGGGGAGATCCCCAGCCTGGAGCGCGAGCTGGCGGAAGCCGACGAGGCCGAGCAGGAGGCCGCCGTCGACACCATGGTGAAGGAGGAGGTCGGCCCGGACGACATCGCCGACGTCGTCGGCGCCTGGACCGGTATCCCGGCCGGACGCCTCCTGGAGGGCGAGACCCAGAAGCTGCTGCGGATGGAGTCCGAGCTGGGCAGGCGGCTGATCGGCCAGACCGAGGCCGTGCGGTCCGTGTCGGACGCCGTACGCCGCACCCGCGCGGGCATCGCGGACCCCGACCGGCCCACCGGCTCGTTCCTCTTCCTCGGCCCGACCGGGGTCGGCAAGACGGAACTGGCCAAGGCGCTCGCGGACTTCCTGTTCGACGACGAGCGGGCCATGATCCGCATCGACATGAGCGAGTACAGCGAGAAGCACAGCGTCGCCCGGCTCGTCGGGGCCCCGCCCGGCTACGTCGGCTACGAGGAGGGCGGCCAGCTGACGGAGGCGGTCCGCCGGCGCCCGTACAGCGTCGTGCTGCTGGACGAGGTCGAGAAGGCCCACCCCGAGGTCTTCGACATCCTGCTCCAGGTGCTCGACGACGGCCGGCTCACCGACGGCCAGGGCAGGACGGTGGACTTCCGCAACACCATCCTGATCCTGACGTCCAACCTGGGCAGCCAGTTCCTGGTCGACCCCTCGGCCGGGCCCGAGGAGAAGGAGGAACGGGTCCTGGAGATCGTGCGGGCCTCGTTCAAGCCGGAGTTCCTCAACCGGCTCGACGACCTGGTCGTCTTCTCCGCGCTGTCCGGTGACGAGCTGGCGCACATCGCAGGGCTCCAGGTGGCCCGGCTCGCCGGCCGGCTCGCCGACCGCCGGATCCACCTGGACGTCACCCCGGACGCCCTGGCCTGGCTGGCCGAGGAGGGCAACGACCCGGCGTACGGCGCCCGGCCGCTGCGCCGTCTCATCCAGACGGCGATCGGCGACCGGCTCGCGAAGGAGATCCTCGCGGGCGAGGTCAAGGACGGCGACACGGTCCGCGTGGACCGGTCCGGTGACGGACTGGTCGTGGGGACCGCGACGGCGGCGAAGACCCTGTAGGCGGTGGCATGTGTCCCCGGC
>NZ_JBHWZS010000421.1:0-6248 GCF_042728155.1 Streptomyces sp. NPDC060209 | reverse complement strand
GCCCGGACGGGACTTCCCGCCCGGGCGCCGTTCTCTGTGCTCCACGGGTGGATCGCCGGCTTCCGGGCCGTGTCCACCATCAGGACACCGGGTCCGGAGGCCGGTGTCCTGCCGGGCGAACGTGTGCTCCGAGCGTTGACCACTGCAGATCTCAAGGGGCGTTGCGGTAGAACCGTGCTGGCGCCGATTCGATGGCGCCCCGGCTCCTGCAACCGGTGGCGGACGCGTCCCGGGGCCACGGCCGGCCCCACGTGCGCGCCGCGTCGTTGCCTCCCGCCTCGGGATGTCCCCGGCCGGTCACAGGCCGGGGCCGCCCCGTGGCGCGACGGGCACACCGGTGAGCCGCCACACCACCAGCATGGGAGACCACGTGCCCGACACCGTCTTTCCTTCTCCGGTCCTCATCGTGCTGCTCGGAGCAGCCGGCAGCGGCAAGAGCACGACGGCCGCCACCTGGCCGCCCGAGAGTGTGCTGGAGCTGGACACGTTCCGTGAGCTCATCAGCGACGATCCTCTGGATCCGGACGCAATCGACGAAGCAGTTCACGCGTTGGGCACGGTGGTCGAACGCCGATTGGCGCGTCGTCAGACGACGGTCGTGGACATCGACCACACCGAGGCGGCGATGCGCGCGAAGCTGCTCGGCCTCGCCGAGCGCTACGACGTCCCGGCGGTGGCGCTGATCATGACCACACCGCTTCGGCTGTGCCTGGACCGAAACGCGTTGCGTCCCGCATACCTGCAGTTGCCGGTGGACGTCGTGCGTGAGCAGTACTGCCAGACGCTCGATGCCACTCCCGGTCTTCGTGCCGAGGGGTTCGACCACATCGAGGCCCTTTACGGGGGCAGCCCGCACCGGTGACCGAGGGCGTTCAGAGACATCCGTGACAGGAAACAGGGACTCCGGTCTGTGGTGGTGACGTGCGGTTTCCGCGGAAGGCGCACGTCATGAGGGGCCGGCGGGGGGCAGGCGGCCGATCTCCACTTGAAACTTGTCATGGGCATGACAGAAGTGCTTGTAAGTGACTCCCGCCTGATGGAGATTCATGCCGTCGCCGACCAGGAGGGGAACATGACTGTGCGGGTAGCAGTGGCCGGAGCGAGCGGATACGCGGGCGGGGAAGTGCTGCGACTGCTGCTCGGACACCCCGGGGCGGAGATCGGCGCCCTGACCGGGGACTCGAATGCCGGCCGAAGACTCGGCACGCTCCAGCCGCACCTGTTCCCGCTGGCCGACCGGGTTCTGGAACCCACCACCACCGAGGTGCTGAGCGGGCACGACGTCGTGTTCCTGGCGCTGCCGCACGGCCATTCGGCCGCCGTCGCCGAGCAACTGGGCGAGGACGTGCTGGTGGTGGACATGGGCGCCGACTTCCGGCTGGCGGACGCGGCCGACTGGGAGCGGTTCTACGGCTCTCCGCACGCCGGGACCTGGCCCTACGGTCTGCCCGAGCTGCCGGGCGGCCGCGCCGCTCTGGAGGGGACCTCGCGTATCGCGGTCCCGGGCTGCTATCCGACCGCTGTGTCACTGGCCCTGTTCCCCGCTTATGCCGCCAGGACGGTCGAGGCCGAGGCCGTGATCACCGCCGCTTCCGGCACCTCGGGCGCGGGAAGGACACTCAAGCCGCATCTGCTCGGCAGTGAGGCGATGGGCTCGATGAGTCCGTACGGCGTCGGCGGCGGTCACCGGCACACCCCCGAAATGATCCAGAGCCTCAGTGCGGTCGCCGGGGAGCGGGTCACCGTCTCCTTCACCCCGACCCTCGCCCCGATGGCCCGCGGCATTCTCGCCACCTGCAGCGCCGGAGCCAGGCCGGGTGTCACCGCTGCCGACGTGCGCGCGGCGTACGAAAAGGCATACGCGGACGAGCCGTTCGTCCACCTGCTGCCCGAGGGACAGTGGCCGGCGACGGCGTCGGTGTACGGATCCAACACCGCCCAGATCCAGGTCGCCTACGACGAAGCGGCCCACCGCGTCATCGCGATCAGCGCGATCGACAACCTTGCCAAGGGAACGGCGGGTGGCGCGGTCCAGAGCATGAACATCGCCCTCGGGCTTCCCGAGGCGACCGGACTTTCCACGATCGGAGTCGCACCGTGAGCGACGCACGCGCGGCCGGCAGGCCGCGGACCACGACGATCCCCACGCCTTCGTACTGCGCGGGCGGAGAAGCGAACGAGGAGATGCAGTGAGCGTCACGGCAGCACAGGGATTCACGGCGGCAGGTGTGGCCGCCGGGATCAAGGCCGGCGGCGACCCGGATCCGGCCCTCGTGGTCAACCACGGGCCGCGCCGCGCCGCCGCGGGCGTCTTCACCTCGAACCGCGCCGAGGCAGCCCCCGTCAAGTGGTCGTCGCAGGGCCTCCAGGGCACCGGCGCCACGGCGGCGAAGGCCTCTGCCCACGAGAACAGCGAGTACCCCTCATGACTGTGCTGAGCACCATGACCCCCACCGGGATGGCCGCTGCCCGTAAGCACATCGCCCTTCCCAAGGCCGACGCCCTCGCGGAGGCACTTCCATGGCTCGCGCGCCACCGCGGCAAGACCGTGGTCATCAAGTTCGGCGGCAACGCCATGGTCGACGACCAGCTCAAGGCCGCCTTCGCCGAGGACATCCTCTTCCTGTACCACGCGGGACTCAGACCCGTCGTCGTGCACGGCGGAGGCCCTCAGATCAACAAGCAGATGGACAGACTCGGGCTCGATTCCCACTTCACCGCAGGGCTGCGGGTGACCACGGACGAAACCATGGACGTGGTCAGGATGGTGCTGGCCGGTCAGGTCCAGCGGGAACTCGTGGGACTGCTCAACCGGCACGGACCGCACGCCGTCGGCATGACCGGCGAGGACGCCCGCCTGATGACCGCCGGCAGAGCGTATGCCGAGATCGACGGCGAGCGCGTGGACATCGGCCGCGTCGGCGAGATCACCGGTATCGACCCCGGAGTCGTCAAGGCTCTTCTGGACAACGGCCGCATACCCGTCGTCTCCTCGATCGCCCGCAGCACCGACGACGCCGACAACGGTGTCTTCAACGTGAACGCCGACACCGCCGCCGCGGCCCTGGCCGCCGCGCTCGACGCCGAGGTGCTGATGATCCTCACGGACGTCGAGGGGCTCTACCGGGACTGGCCCCACAGCGACGACGTCATCTCCCGCCTCAGTGCGACGGAGTTGGAGACTCTTCTCCCCGAGCTGGCCAGCGGCATGATCCCCAAGATGAGGGGCTGCCTGCACGCCGTCAGCAACGGCGTCCGCAGCGCACGGGTGATCGACGGGCGGGTACGGCACTCGATCCTGCTGGAGATCTTCACCGACGAAGGCATCGGCACCATCGTCGTACCCGACGAGGCGGCCGAAGGCGCTGCCGCGTGAAGGGCCACTCCGGCAACGCGGAGCTCACCCATCGCTGGCAGGGCGCCCTGATGGACAACTTCGGCACACCGCGCCTTCCTCTCGTCCGCGGCGAGGGGACCCGGGTGTGGGACGCCGACGGCCGGGAGTACCTGGATCTGCTCGGCGGCATCGCGGTCAACGCCCTGGGCCATGCCCATCCCGCCGTGGTGGAGGCCGTGTCGCGTCAGATCGCCGCACTCGGCCATGTCTCCAACTTCTTCATCGCCGAACCGACCGTCGCGCTCGCGGAGCGTCTTCTGGATCTGACCGGCCGTGCAGGCCGCGTCTACTTCTCCAACTCCGGCGCCGAGGCCAACGAAGCCGCTTTCAAGATCGGACGGCTCACCGGCCGCACCCGCATGGTGGCCGCCCAGGGCGGCTTCCACGGCCGCACCATGGGCGCCCTCTCGCTGACGGGCCAGCCCTCCAAGCGCGACCCCTTCCACCCCATGCCCGGTGACGTCACCTTCGTCCCCTACGGAGACGCCGAGGCGCTGCGCGCCGCCGTCACCGAGGACACGGCATTCGTGATCCTCGAGCCCATCCAGGGCGAGGTCGGCGTCCTCACGCCTCCCTCCGGCTACCTCGCCGCGGCGCGCGAGATCACGGCTGCTGCCGGGGCTCTCCTGGTCCTCGACGAGATCCAGACGGGGATCGGGCGCACCGGCCATTGGTTCGCCGCGCAGGCCGAGGGCGTCGAGGCCGATGTCGTCACCCTGGCCAAGGGGCTGGGTGGCGGCCTGCCCATCGGTGCCACCCTCGCCTTCGGTGAGGCCGCTGACCTTCTCACCCCGGGCACGCACGGTTCCACCTTCAGCGGGAACCCGGTGGTGTGCGCTGGTGCCCTCGCCGTTCTGACCACCATCGCCGACTGCGGACTGCTCGGCCAGGTGAGGCGGACGGGTGAGCAACTGCGCTGCGGTATCGAGGCCTTGGACCACCCACTGGTCCGGCAGGTACGGGGAGCGGGGCTTCTCCTGGGCATCGTGCTGGCCGAAGCTGTCGCACCGCAGGTGCAACAGGCAGCCCAGGAGGCCGGACTTCTGGTGAACGCCGCGGCTCCGGACGTCATCCGTCTTGCCCCGCCACTGACCCTAAGAGACCAGGACGTCGGTATGTTTCTGGACCGATTTCCCGCGATTCTGGGGGCTGTTGCTGCCGAGCGGCCCGCTTCCCTGGGTGTCGTCCCCTCAAATGGGTCCGGAAAACGCCTAGAAAAAACCAGGACGCTGGTTTGATAATCTACCCAGTGCTCCTTCCTGACGGCTTCGGTCGCCGGGCCCCCACGCCGTTTTGAAAGGTTGAATGATGGAACGTCACCCACGACGCTGGCTCATCCTGGTCGTGCTGTGCCTCAGCACGCTCGTGCTGGTGATCGACAACATGGTGCTCACCGTCGCGGTACCGACGATCACCGAGGATCTGAAGGCGAGTGCTCAGGACATCCAGTGGGTCCTCGAGTCGTACATGCTGGTCTTCGCCGGCCTCCTGCTGACCGCTGGAAGCCTGTCCGACAAGTTCGGCAGGCGGAAGGTGATGATCATCGGCCTCGCCCTCTTCGGTGCGGCCTCCGTCATCGGCATGGTCGCCACCTCCCCGGAGCAGCTGATCCTCGGCCGTGTCCTGATGGGCGTCGGCGGCGCGCTGGTGATGCCGAGCACGCTGTCGATCCTCATCACCGTCTTCGACGAGGCCGAGCGGCCCAAGGCGATCGCGGTCTGGAGTGCGGTGGCCATGGTCGGCCTGGTCGGCGGCCCGGTTCTGGGCGGCGCGCTGCTCGCCCACTACTGGTGGGGAGTCGTCTTCCTCATCAACATCCCCATCGCCGTGCTCGCCATCCTGGCGGCCATGGTGCTGATGCCGGAGTCCAAGGGCCCGTGGCGCAAGGCCGACCCGGTCGGCATGGTCCTGTCGGTCGTCGGCATGGGCGCCCTGGTGTGGACGATCAACGAGCTCCCCAAGGGCGGACTCGGCCACACGAGCACGCAGGTCACGCTTGCGGTGACCGTGCTCAGCCTCGTGGGCTTCGCCGTCTGGGAGAAGCGCCACGCCTCTCCGATGGTTCCACTCGCACTGTTCCGCGACCGGGTCTTCACGGGGGCGAGCTTCTCCCTCGTCCTGCTGACTCTGGCCAACGGCGGGCTGATGCTCGTCCTCACCCAGTACCTGCAGTTCGTCCTCGGCTACACCCCCACGGAGACGGGCCTCGCCTTCACCCCGCTGGCCGTTGCCACACTGGTGTTCAACGCACTCGGTGCCTCTCTGATCGCGAAGACCGGCAACCGGGCCATGGCGGTCCTCGGCCTGCTGGTCATCGCCTCCGGTTTCGCACTGCTCTCGACCCTGTCCGTCGGCGACGGCTGGGGCGTCCTGGCCGGAGCCATGTGCCTGATGGGCGCGGGCAGCGGTCTGGCGATGCCCGCGGCGATGGCGGCCATGATGGGCGCCATCCCCGAGGAGCACGCGGGTGTCGGAAGCGCGCTGAACGACACCATCCAGCAGGCCGGCGCCGCACTCGGCGTGGCCGTCCTCGGAGCCGTTCTGACCAGTACCTTCACCAGCAACATGCCGGACGGCGCCCCAGAGGCCGCCCGTCACTCGATCGGTGACGCGCTCGTCGCGGCCGAAAAGGAGCCCGGCCTGCTGAAGTTCGTCAACGACGCCTTCACCGAAGGCATGTCCGCCAGCTTCCTGGCCGGCGCCGCCGGCGTGGTGGGAGCCGCGGTCCTGGCCTTCTTCCTCATGCGGGAGCGCAAGGGCACACCGCAGGCGGCGGAGGGGGAGGACGTCGTCCCGGAGCAGATCCTGACCACCCGCTGACCTGACCCGAACGACACGGCCGGAGCGGTGA